>CAMZDH010000011.1 GCA_947305345.1 uncultured Lachnospiraceae bacterium
CTCGGGCGGGTCGATGAAAAGACGTTCAACGACCTGTACATTCAGCTCAAGAAAGTGCCGAAGCTGATGCAGGAAACGATCGACCGGAACCCGCAGCTGCCGGAACTGGCAAAGAAGATCTACAAGTCGCCGGCGCTGTTCTACCTCGGCCGGAACACGGATTACGCGATCTCTCTGGAGGGCGCCCTGAAAATGAAGGAGATCTCCTACATTCACGCGGAATCCTATGCGGCGGGCGAATTGAAGCACGGTACGATCGCGCTGATCGACGAGGGTCAGCCGGTCGTCGCGCTTTGCTGCAACGAAGCCCTGACGGAGAAGATGATCAGCAACGTCATCGAGGTCAAGGCGCGCGGCGCGCGGGTCATCATCGTCTCGTTCAAGGAGAATAAACTCGCGGTCGCCCAGGCGGACGAACTGATCGTGATCCCGAAGATCCATACGCTGTTCACCGGGGTCCTGGAGATCCTGCCGTTACAGATGCTTGCCTACTATACGGCGAAAGAGAACGGCTGCGACATCGACAAGCCGAAGAACCTCGCAAAATCCGTGACGGTGGAGTGACTGAAAGCCCGTAAAAACACAAAACGACATACCTGCGGCGCTCGAATTGAAGAGCGCCGCGTTTTTTTGAAAAAAGTGCTTGACATCTGAAACATATTTGATAAAATATAATTGCATCAAATAAAACTCAAGGAGGTACAAGTGATGAGTTTCTATGATTATTCCGTTCCGACACCGAAGGACGGCGACTTCTCAATGAAGAATTACGAGGGCAAGGTGGTGCTCGTCGTCAATACCGCGACCGGCTGCGGATTCACGCCGCATTACAAACCGATCGAGGCCATGTATGAAAACTACCACGATCAGGGCTTCGAAGTGCTGGACATCCCCTGCAATCAGTTTGCGGGTCAGACCCCGGGCTCGGATGAGGAAGTGCACGAATTCTGCACGCTGAAGTATCATACGCAGTTCCCGCAGATGAAGAAATCCGACGTCAACGGCGAAAACGCGCTGCCGCTGTACGGCTTCTTAAAGAGCCAAAAGGGTTTTGAGGGCTTCGGCAAGGGCCCGATGGCGATGATGATGGGCGCGACGCTGAAGAAGATCGATAAGGATTACAAGAACAATCCGGACATCAAATGGAATTTCACGAAGTTCCTCGTAAACCGGCAGGGCGAAGTGGTCGCGCGCTTTGAGCCGACCGCATCGATGGACGACGTGGAAAAGGCAGTGAAGGCGCTGCTTTGACGCGGCGCGGAAAGGAGATCAAAATGAGTGTGATCACAGCAACGGCAGAGAATTTTGAACAGGAAGTCCTTCGATCGGACGTCCCGGTCCTCGTGGATTTCTGGGCATCCTGGTGCGGCCCGTGCAGAATGCTTTCACCGGTCGTCGAAGAGATCGCCGCCCAGGCGGACGGCTTTAAGGTCGCGAAGGTCAACGTGGACGAAGAGTCGGATCTCGCCGAACAGTACGGCATTCTCTCGATCCCCTGTCTGATCGTCTTTAAAGACGGCAAGGAAGCGCGCCGGAGCGTCGGCGTCATCCCCGCGGACGCGGTGCTCTCTCTTGTGAAGAACGCGTAAGGAGCCGGCCGTGAAAGACATTCTGATCATCGGCGCGGGCCCCGCGGGGCTCACGGCTGCCATCTATGCGCTCCGTTCCGGAAAAAGCGTGCTGCTCCTCGAAGCGAAGCAGTACGGCGGGCAGATCGTGAACACGCCGGACATCGAAAACTATCCGGGACTCGCGCACGTTTCCGGTTACGAGTTTGCGGAAAACCTGTATCAGCAGGCAAAGAGTTTCGGCGCGGAACTCGTCTTTGAGACGGCGGCCGCGATCGAAGACCGCGGCGATCATAAGGTCGTCCGGACAACGCTGGATCATACGTATGAAGGCCGCGCGGTGATCCTCGCGACGGGCGCGAAAAACCGTCCGATGGGACTGGAACGCGAAGAAGAACTCATCGGCCGCGGCATTTCCTACTGCGCGACCTGCGACGGCATGTTCTTCCGGAAGAAGGACGTCGCGGTCTTCGGCGGCGGCAATACGGCGCTCGAGGACGCATTGTTCCTTTCAAATTACTGCAATAAGGTCTATCTGATCCATCGGCGGGACCAGTTCCGCGGAAGCGACGCCGATCTCAAAAAACTCACCGGGCGGGAGAACGTGGAATTCGTTCTGAACTGCAACGTGACGAAACTGCTCGGGGAGCCAAGGCTTTCCGCGATCGAGGTGACCGACAAACTGACCGGCGAAATACGGACGATCGAAGTCGCGGGCCTTTTTGTCGCGATCGGTCAGATCCCGGACAACGCAGCGTTTTCCAACGTGGCAGCGCTTGATGAAAAGGGATACATCGCCTCCGGCGAGGACTGCCTGACGAAGACGCCCGGCATCTTTTACGCCGTGGTCTGCCGGACCTAGGCCTTCCGTAAGCTGACGACCGACGCCTCGTACTGCGCGGTCGCGGCGCTGAAAGCGGCGGAATACGTGGACGCCTGAAACAGGCGTTCCGGGACAGAAAAGGAGCCGTGATGAAATACGATCCGGATGAAGCGTTAAAACTGAAGAATCAGATCTGCTTCCCGCTTTACGCGGCCGCGCGGAAGATCATCAGCGACTATCAGCCGTATTTAAAGCCGCTCGGCATCACCTATACGCAGTACATCGTGTTCATGGTGCTCTGGGAGGAGGATCGTCTGTCGGTCTCGGAGATCTGCGACAGGCTGCTTCTTGACAGCGGGACGATCACGCCGCTGTTAAAGAGGCTGGAAAGCGAGGGCTACGTTTTACGGAGCCGTTCCGCTGCGGACGAGCGTTCCGTGATCGTCTCTCTGACGGAGAAAGGCCGGGCGCTCAAGGAAAAGGCCGCAGAGGTGCCGCTGAACATGTCCTCCTGCGTTCGGCTGGAACCTGCCGAAGGGCAGGAACTCTACCGGCTGCTCCATAAGATCCTCGAAAGCACATAAAAAAGAACATCGGATCCCAAGCGGTGCCGGCGTGAAAGCGCGCGGCACCGCTTGCTTTTTAGAATGTAATAACAGAATTTTCTGGCGGGCGCACTCCTGCCAGCCGGGGAGAAAACCGGAGGTTTTTATGGAACAGGCAAGAACCTTAAAGCTGAATTACAAGCGGACCTTTCTCATCGGTTTCGCGTTCTTCGGCATCCTGCTGCTCTGGCAGGTGTACGATTCCTGGTGCCCGACGTTTTTGACGGACATTTTCGCCCGCCGGATGTACGGCATGTCGTCCGCGGTCTTAAAGGGTTCGGGCGAACCGGAAAAGATCCTGAACGTGCAATGGATCGTCGGCATCATCATGGCGTGCGACAACCTCGCGGCGCTGATTCTTTTACCGATCTTCGGCCGGCTTTCCGATAAGACGAAGACGCCGATCGGCAAACGGATGCCGTACATCCTGACCGGTACGCTCGTTTCGGCGATCGCATTCCCGTTCATCCCGCTGTTCTTCCATTACAACAACGTCGTCGGCATGGTCATCATGATGGGCATCGTCCTGATCTTCATGATGATGTACCGGAATCCGGCGGTCTCCCTGATGCCCGACATCACGCCGAAGCCGCTTCGCGCCAAGGCAAACGGCATCATCAACATCATGGGCTATCTCGGCGGCGCTTTTGCCACTGTCCTCGGTATCTTCCTCAAACTCTCCGACTATATCAATGCCGCCGATGAGGCGCGCAAGGTCTGGACGATCGAGCTGCCGTTTCTCATCGCTTCCGTCCTGATGGTCATCTCCGCGTTCGTCCTGTTCTTCACGGTCAAGGAAAACAAGCTCGCGGTAGAGATGAAGGACGAACTGGAAGAGGGCGAAAAACTCGCCGCGATCGAAACTCCGGTCGACGACAACAAGCCGATGTCGAAAGCGAACAAGCGGATGCTGCTCGCGATCCTCGGCGCGGAATTCCTCTGGTTCATGGCGGACAACGCGGTCGGCACCTATATCGGCAACTTCGTCATCTATCATCTGAACTCCGCCTCGTCTTCGACGATGCTTTTGACGATCATCGGCGGCGTCGCTTCGGTCGCGGGCTTTGCGATCGCGGGCGCGATCGCGGACAAGATCGGGCGGAAATGGACGATCTCCACGGGTCTCGCGCTGACGGTCGGCGCCTATCTCATCATGCTCTTCGTGCGGCCGAACGCGGTCGCGGATGGCGCGGATACGGCGGCTTTCCCGGTGCTCCTCTACGTCGTCTGGGTGCTGAAGGGCTTCGGCATGGCCCTGGTGCACAACTGCTCGTTCCCGATGGTCGTCGAGCTCTGCTCCTCGAAGAAGATCGGCAAGTTCACGGGTTACTACTATACGGCCAGCATGGCGGCACAGACCGTAACGCCGGTGCTGCTCGGCTTCATTCTGACGAAATCCTCTTTGTGGGGCATTCTGCCTGCCTATGCAGGCGTCCTGGTGCTCGTATCGTTCCTCGTCTTCACGCTGCTCGTCAAGAACATCAAGGCGCATAAGGTCGAGAACGCCAAGGGCCTCGAAGCTTTGGGAGACAACGATTAAATGAAACTGATCCATACGGCGGATCTTCATCTTGACGCGCGGTCGAGCGCGCATTTAAGCGCGGAAAAGGCAAAAGAGCGCCGCGACGAAATGCTGCGTACGTTTACGCGGATGATCGAATACGCCGCCGAAAACGACGTGAAGGCGATCCTCATTTCCGGCGACCTTTTCGACCGGAAGAGCGTCTCGCGTCTTGCGGAGAACACCGTCAAAAACGAAATGGCGTCCCATCCCGGGATCACGTTCTTTTACCTTTGCGGAAATCACGACGCGGCGGAGCTTTTTGCGGAAGAGGAAACGCCGGACAACGTCAGGCTCTTTTCGGGCGAATGGACGACGTACGCCCTTTCAAGCTGCGTCACGGTGACCGGCGCCGAACTGTTTTCGGCGGACGCGTCGCTCTACGACCGGCTGTCACTGGACCCGGAGAACGTCAACATTCTCATGCTTCACGGCCAGGAATCCGAGACGAAAGGAAAGGCCGACACGGAGATCATCCGGATGGCGTCGCTTCGGAACCGCTTCATCGATTACCTCGCGCTGGGCCACATTCATAAGTTCCGGTGCGAGGAGCTCGACCGCAGGGGCGTCTACGTCTATCCGGGCTGCCCCGAAGGGCACGGCTACGACGAATGCGGCCCGAAGGGCTTCGTGCTGATCGACGTGGATGAAGAAGAGCGGACGCTCGATTTCAGGTTCGTTCCGTTCTCGTTCCGCGAGATCCACGAGCTGAAAGTCGACGTGACGGGCGCGTCGGGGACGCCGGAGATCGTATCCCGCGTCCGTGAAACGCCGGAAATGGATGAGATCAGCCCCCGTGACCTCGTAAAAGTGACGCTTACGGGCGCTTTGGATGCGGAGACGGAAAAAGATACGACGTATCTCGAAAACGCGTTTAAGGACCGTTTTTACGCGTTCTACGTGAAGGACGAAACGGCGACGACGGTCGATTTCGAACGGTACCGCCTCGACAAGTCGCTGAAAGGCGAGTTCGTGCGGGCCGTCTCGAAGGAAGACTGGCCGGAAGAAGAAAAGACGCGCGTCATCCGCGCCGGGCTGGCCGCGCTGGCCGGAGAACCTCTGTCATGAAACTGCTGAATGTGAAAATCCGGGGCTTCGGCTGCTTTACGAACCGTGAGATCGAGTTCACGGACGGCCTCAACGCGATCCTGCAGGAAAACGGTTACGGAAAGACGACCCTGATCGCGTTTCTCCGCGTCATGTTCTACGGCTTCCAGAATGAAACGAAGAAAGCCGTCGTGAAGGAACGCGACGCCAGGCGCCCGTGGCACGGCGGCGAATACGGCGGCACCGTCGATTTCGAGATCGAAGGCAGGCGTTACAGGATCGACAAATCATTCGCAAAGAGGCCGGCCGACGACCGCGTGAAGATCTACGATCTTAAGACGTTCGCGGAGACGGACAGATTCACCGACCCCGTCGGGAAAGAGGTCTTCGGCGTTGACGCCGAGACGTTTCTCAGAACGCTCCTCATTGAGGACGGCGAGAGTGCGACGTTCGTCTCCGACGGCGTCCATTCGAAGCTCGGCGATCTCATTGAGGATACCGTTGACGTGAACCGCTTCGACGCGGCCGTGACGGCGCTCCGGTCCGCGGTCACGAAGCTCGGCGACGGGCGGAAGACGGGCGAGTTAGCGCGCCTCGAGACGCGCATAGCGGATCTTACGACGGACGTGACGTCGATCCGCCCGACGGAAGCGCGGCTCACGGAATCGGAAGAACGTTTCCGGAACGCGGAAAACGAGGAAAAAGCGCTTGCGGCATGCGAAGCGGAGCTTCGGCGGAAAATGCTCGTGCTGTCCGAATACAAGGCGGCGGAAGGCAGGATCAATGCCATTGAAAAGCTGAGCGAAGACCTTTCGGCGCGGCGTTCGGCTTTTGAGGAGATCGGGAAAGCATTCCCGGACGGCGCCCCGGACCGCGGGGAAATGAAGCGCATTCGAGACGGGATCCGGCGGTATGAATCGCTTTCGGAAAGCGGCTCCGCATTCACGGAAGAGGAAGAAGAGGAGATCCGGTCGCTTCGTCAGCTGCTCCCGGCGCCGATCACGGAAGAAGAACGGCGTGTGATTCCCGAGATCTCGGAAGAGCGCCAGGAACTGAAGAAACAACTGGAAGACCTGACGGACTTAAAGCAGAAAACAGCGCGTGACGACGCGAAGAACAAGGAGAAACTAAAGAGGTCCTGCGTGCTGTTCGGCATCCTCGGCGGGCTCACCGCGATCGCCGCGGTGCCGCTATTGCTCATCGGGATCAATTACGGCGCTGCCTTGCTCATCGTGACGGGCGCCATGGTTGCGGCCGCGTCCGCGGGACTGTTCTCCTACATGATTTTAGCGCTCCGAAGACAAAAGAAGGAACGTGCGGAGGCGGCAAAGGAAGCAACGGACCTATCCGAACGAATTGAACAGGCGGAACGCACGCTTTCGGAGCGGCAGAACAAGCTGAACGCGTTCTTCTCCCGTTACGGCATGGAATACCGCGCGGAACGCTCGACGATCGACCTGATGGAACTGTTCCGTGCTTCCGACCGCTTAGATACGTATCAGGAACAGATCGATAAGCGGAAAGAAAAGCAAAAAGAAGCGGCCAAGATCCGGGAAGAGCTCGACAGGTTCTTTACAAAAGTCGGCATTGATCAGTCTGTTTCGTATGATACGGCGCTGGAAAAACTGCAGGAAAATATAACAAATTATGAGAATGCGGAACGTGAGTTCCTGATTGCGCGGAAAGCGCTCTCGGATGCAATGAAGGACGGTGAACCGAAGCGCGCCGTTCCCCCTGATTTTCCTGAAACGATGGAGGAGCTTTCGCAGGCGTTCGAGGAAGTCACCGAAAAGAAGAGCGCATGTGAAAAAACGCTCAGGGAACTCGGCGAGAACCTGGAATCGATCCGCACGCGTCTCGATCAGCTGTATGAGCATCAGAACGAGCTTGCGGAAGCCGTGGAGCTCCGCGCAGTGCTCCGCGGGAAGCTGTCCGATTACCGGAAAGCGGAGGCGATGCTCACTGAGGCAAAGCAGACGCTTTCGGAGACGATGACCGATCCTGTCACGAAGCGGTTTCGTGCGTATCTTGCGGCGATCCTTGACCGTCCCTCGGACGCGTTCCATTTGAATTCCGACGGCCGGATCGTCGAAGAAGAGGGCGGTTCGATCCATGAGATCGACCTTCTTTCCGGAGGATACCGCACGCTGACTTATTTTGCGCTCCGCCTCGCGCTCATCGACGAAATGTACAAAAAAGAAAGGCCGCCGATCCTGCTCGACGACTCGTTTCAGTCGCTTGACCGTGAAAAACTCGGCCGGGCGCTTTCATTGCTGAAAACAACGGCCGAGCGCTACCAGATCCTTTATTTCACCTGCCACGAAAGCAGGACTGTCTGATGCGGGCATCAAAAAACGCCGGGAGCAACCGCTTCCGGCGTCTTTCTTTTGAACGGACCTCAGGCCTTGCTGGCAAGGTACGTATTCAGTTCATCCACGAGTTCGTCGACGTCGATGCCGTGCACGTAGCAGGCCATCTCGAGAGATTCGCCCTGTGCGGAAGGGCAGCCGAGGCAATGCATGCCGGCGCCCATTAAGATCGGCGCGGTGGTCGGGTCGAGACGAAGCAGGTCGCCGATGATGATGTCTTTCGTGATCATGAAGATTCTCCTTTCCATGCAGAATGCGCTTACAGGTACCGCCGGACGCGGAAAAAGATGTTCATCCAGACGAAGACGAGGAAGACGACGAACAACGCCGTCAGCACTTCGAAAAACGTGACCGGTTTCCGTTCGGCGGTTTCCGCCGCCGCGCCCGCATTTTCCGAAAGTTCCGTCTCCATGGACAAAACCGCCGGTTCCGAAGCCCTGACCGTCGGCGCGATCTGTCCTGTAATGCTGAGGAAGAGTGCCGCGGATACCACGATCAAAAGCCGCAGAAAGTGCTTTTGCAGCCGGCTGTTCATCAGCAATCCTCCTGTTCCTTAAAAAACTCAATGCATTATAGCAAATCCTTGACCGAAATTCAACACCTGCCGGGGCGGCAAAAGAGAAGGGCGGTGCACGGAAAAGAAACGACCGGTTCAGATGAACCGGTTGCGTTCAGGGTCATAGACGTAATGGATCCCGGCAAGCGTCTTTTCGATCGCGTCCGGATCCGCGTCATAATAAAACGCGAGGTCCTCGAGCGATTCGAATTCGTCCCGGAGGGCCGTATTCACAAAGCTCAGCAGCATCTCGGGCTGCGTCGGAAGATCCATCATTATTCGCTCCCTGACCGTAAAAGAATCCATCCTGTCATAGGGGGGAAGTTATGCACATTATAGCAGAGGCCGGAGTCTTGTTCAAGGGGGAGCCGCGAAAAAAAACCGACAAACTTTTCCATGGAAATTCATATACTTTTTGCAACGCATTTTCCTTTTCAAACGTCACCTTCTGTGGTATATTTTCAAAGTGATTTTGTTTTGCTATCAGTGCACGTTTTAAGGGGTCCATCATGAAAAACCCGGGGTTTGACAACAAGAAGTACATCATAATGCAGTCCGAGCAGATCAAGAAGCGGATCGGCGAATTCGGCGGCAAACTGTATCTCGAATTCGGCGGCAAGCTCTTTGACGATACGCACGCGTCCCGCGTGCTGCCGGGCTTCCAGCCGGACAGCAAGCTCCGGATGCTTCTGGAACTCAAGGATCAGGCGGAAATCGTCATCGCCGTATCCGCGGAGGCGCTCGAAGCCGCAAAACGGCGCGGTGATTCCGGCATCCCGTACGATATGGAGGTGCTCCGGCTCATCGATATGTTCCGCTCCGTCGGCCTTTACGTCGGCAGCGTCGTGATCACCAGGAATTCGGGATACATGAAAGCGGCAGAGAATCTCGCCGAGGTGCTGCGCCGTCATGAGATCCCGGTGTACCGTCATTATTTCATCAACGGCTATCCGAACAACGTCTCGCTGATCGTTTCCGAAGAAGGATTCGGGAAAAATGATTACATTGAAACGACGCGTCCGCTTGTCATCGTGACGGCGCCCGGGCCCGGCAGCGGCGATCGAACTCCGCGACGGCACGATCATTCTCGGAAAAACGAAGGCAATTTTCGGGTGCGCGGCAGCGTCCGTCATCAATGCGCTGAAGTATCTTGCGGGGATCGACGACGCGCACGAACTGATCCCGAATCACTTACTGCACCCCGTTCAGCACCTGAAAACGACGTATCTCGGCGGCAAGAATCCGCGTCTCCACATTGACGAGGCGCTGATCGCGATCGCCATGAACGCGGCGGAAGACGAGAATGCCTCAAAGGCGCTTCAGGCGCTGCCGCTCTTATCAGGATGTGAAATGCATCTCACGGTCATTCCGTCGGCGACGGAAATGTCCACGCTCAGGAAGCTGAAGATCAATTTCACCTGCGAACCGAAGTATTCCGGAAACAAGCTGTTCCGGCTGTAATGCGTTCTCGTTTAATTATTTATTATTTTCGTTTACATTTGGCGCAACTTTTGTTATACTAATCGTTGCGCTTTATGCGTGATTTTTTAAAAAAAATATCAATCATCATTAAACGCAGTGCCAATCTGCGAAAACAGGAGGAAAAAATGGCGAAGAAATGGATTTACCTTTTCACCGAAGGAAACGCGGGCATGCGTGAGCTGCTCGGCGGCAAGGGCGCAAACCTTGCGGAAATGACGAACATCGGTCTGCCGGTGCCGCAGGGCTTCACGATCTCGACCGAGGCCTGCACGCAGTATTACAAGGACGGCCGGAAGATCAATGACGAGATCATGGGCCAGGTCATGAAATACGTGGCCAAGATGGAAAAGATCAACGGCAAGAAGTTCGGCGACCTGAAGAACCCGC
>CAMZDH010000012.1 GCA_947305345.1 uncultured Lachnospiraceae bacterium
ATTCGGCTCCAGAAAATGATGCTTTAAGCTCGCATATTCGATCATCAGCGCGTCGTCGTTGACCTGCGAAGCCGGGACCCAGATGCCGACCGCGAGACCGAATCCGATCCGGACAGCCGCGAGCAGCAGCAAGACCCAGTTTCTACGAAACCATTCCGCGATCCGATGACTCTTCTTTTCCTGACCAAGTGCCACGACGCCGCCCCCCTGACAGTTCAATAATATATAATTATAACATAGGACAAAAGGCTTTTCCACACCCTTTTTCCATAAGAAAACCGGCCGTGTTGCCACGACCGGTTCTCCCGTGTTTGCCTATTCACTTCAAAAAAACAATTCTTATGCCATCAGCTTGACGACGTTCAGCTTGACGCCCGGGCCCATCGTGGATGCGAGCGTGACGCTCTTTAAAAACTGGCCCTTGACCGCCGCCGGTCTTGCCTTGATGATCGCGTCCATGACGGCCTGGAAGTTCTCCTGCAGCGCTTCCTCCGTGAAGGAAGTCTTGCCGATCGGCACATGGATGATGTTCGCCTTGTCCAGACGATACTCGATCTTACCGGCTTTGATCTGCTTGACCGCTCCGGTCACGTCCATCGTGACGGTGCCGGCCTTCGGGTTCGGCATTAAGCCCTTCGGACCGAGGACACGGCCGAGACGTCCGACGACGCCCATCATGTCGGGGGTCGCGACGACGACGTCAAAGTCGAGCCAGCCTTCGTTCTGGATCTTCGGGATCAGCTCTTCGCCGCCGACGTAATCCGCGCCGGCCGCGGTCGCTTCGTCAAGTTTCGCGCCCTTTGCGAAGACCAGGACACGCACGGTCTTACCGGTTCCGTTCGGCAGCACGACTGCACCGCGGATCTGCTGTTCGGCGTGACGTCCGTCACAGCCGGTACGAATGTGAAGCTCGACGGTTTCGTCGAATTTCGCGTGCGCGGCCTTTTTCACCAGCGCGACGGCATCGGCTGCGTCATAGAGGACGCTGCGGTCGACGAGCTTCGCGGATTCCTTGTAATTTTTTCCTCTTTTCATTTTGATTCCTCCTGTGGTAGCTGTCGGAGCGCCCGGTCCTTATGCTGCGGACGGGCCTCCTCCCACTCTCTTATTCCTCTACAGTAACGCCCATGGAACGCGCGGTTCCGGCGATCATCGACATGGCTGCTTCGACCGATGCCGCGTTCAGATCGGGCATCTTCGTCTCTGCGATCGCGCGAAGGTCCGCCTTGGAAATCTGGGCGACCTTCGTCTTGTTCGGGACACCCGAACCGGACTCGATCTTGCAGGCCTTCTTGATCAGGACGGCTGCGGGGGGAGTCTTCAGAACGAAGCTGAAGCTCTTATCCGCATAGACGGTGATGATAACGGGGATGATGGTGTCGCCCTTATCAGCCGTCTTCGCGTTGAATTCTTTGGTAAACTGCACAATGTTCACACCGTGCTGGCCCAGTGCGGGACCAACCGGCGGCTGCGGCGTTGCTTTGCCGGCAGCGATCTGTAGTTTGATGAAACCTTCAATCTTTTTTGCCATTTTGGCACCTCCTTCGTGGTATTCCTCTCGCGGTCCGCCTCTCGATTTGACAGACCTCCCACTGCAGGCACAAGTCCTGCATTATCTCCTTCTGACTTCGTTGAATCCGAACGTGACCGGCGTCTCGCGGCCGAACATGTCGACCATGACCGTGACGCTCTGCTTCTGCTCGTTGATCGCCGCAATCTTGCCGACGGTGTCCTGCCACGCGCCCGAAGTCACGAGGACTTCGTCGCCGATGTTGAAGTCCACCTTCATGACGCGGCGCTCGCCATGGATGCCCATGTTCGCGATCTCTTCCTCAGTCAGCGGTACCGGTTCAGAGCCCGGCCCCACGAAACTCGTCACGCCGCGCGTATTGCGGACGACGTACCAGGTTTCCTGGTTCAGGACCATTTTCACCAGTACATATCCCGGAAACAGCTTCTTCTCGACTTCCTTGCGCTTTCCGTCCCGTAATTCCGTCACCTTTTCCACAGGCACGGCGATTTCGGAAATGCTGTCTTGAAGATTCCTGTTGACGATGGTTTTTTCCAGGTCAGCCTTGACCTTGTTTTCATACCCGGAATACGTATGAACAACATACCATTTGCCCTCTTCCATAATCCTTCTCCGTCACTTAATGATCGTGTTCAGGGCGCTGACACCGTACTTCGACAGCATGTCGATGAGACCGATGAACAGGCACAGGATCACGGAGATGACGACGACCACGATCGTCTGCTTCACCGTCTGGTTCAGCGTCGGCCACGCGATCTTCTTCAGCTCTCCTTTGAGGTTCTTGAAGAACTCTCCGATTTTAGCGAAGATGTTCTTGTTCGTTCCACTCTCAGCCATAATTAACCTCCCAATGCATTTAACGCGTTTCGAGCCCTTATTTGGTCTCTTTATGCATGGTGTGTTTCTGACAGAATCTGCAGTACTTCTTGGTCTCCATCCGCTCCGGATGGTTCTTCTTTTCCTTCGTCAGATTGTAATTACGCTGGTGGCACTCTGTACATTCCAAAGTAATTCTTACACGCACTTTCGTTACCTCCATCAATGATTGTGAATAGGCTTCACAGCGCCTGACGCGTATTCAGACGCCATAATACAGTATCATAAGAAAAAGGACCTGTCAAGTCCTTTTTCCTTAAGTATAATATGAAGTTATTGACGCTTCCCTTACCACGTTTCTGCGCTGTCAAACACCTGCTTCTTGATGTCCCCTTCGTTTGTCGCAAGGACAAACCCGAGTTCCTGGCAGAGCGCCTCCTCCGCGATCTTGAAGTACCGGTCGTCCACCGCCGTGGACTTCTTGCCCTCGGCCCTGCGGCGGCACCCGCGCTTGTAAATGTTTTTGAGAATGCCGACCAGCCGGTCGGGATCCAGCGACCGGATGGCGTCCTTATAAAACTGTTCGCGCTGTCTGTCGCTTTCAATAAAGGACTCTTCGATCATATCGATGCGCTCGAGGAGCCCGGAAGCTTCCTTTTTGTTCATTACCGGCCGGATGTCCGGATAATCCTCAGAGACCGGGATGTAAACTTTCGTTTCGACATCGGCGACCGGAACCAGCAGAAAATACGGGATCTCCCCTTTTTCCGCCCCCATGGCAGGCAGGCAGAGCGTCTGATCTACCCTGCATACGCCATCGTTGACTTTTACTACATAATCACCAACCGAAAACACGCGTACCTCCTTTCTCTCTGACCTGAAAAAACGAACCTGTCAGATAATCAGCTGCTATCTGACAGGTCAATTATAACAAGAGTTTTTGAAAAAGTCAAACGCGGAAAGGGAGAAAAAAAGCCCTAAAACGTTGATATCTCGACAGTTTTCCGCGTTCGGCGGACCGGCATCACCCGCTCCGCCGACCCGTTTAGTCGTCCGGTCCGCCGATCTTTGAGACGATGTCCGAATACGACAGCGGCTGCCGGTAGTATTCCAGCGGGATCTCGCCCTCGTACTGCGGCACGTCCGAATTGCCGGTCAGCATCACGTAACGGTAGATCGCGTCCCGTCCGGTCGCGGTCTCCGGGAACAGCACCGCGGTCTGCCAGTAGCGGTTCGCGGCAGTCCGTTTGTCGTCGGTCGCCTCATAGGCCTGGCCCGCCTTGGAGCGGAACTCGGGCCCTTCGGGATGCAGCCGCGACAAAGCGTCATAGTACAATGCCGCGCCTTCATAATCCGCGGTCGCGAAGTAGTTGTACGCTATGGCCTGCATCCGCTGATACACGCCCTCGCTGAACAGCAGGCTGATGATGTTGAGATAATGCATCTGGTTCGTCGGGCTTAAGTTGCTCTGGTCGACGCGGAAGATCTCGTTGACGGTCTCCGCGTAGCGGCCGGCATTGACGTCGACGACGCCCTGCTCCACGTCGTTCTGATTCGGGACCCAGCGCGTATTGACCGGATAGTCGGGCATGCGCTCGATCGGTCCGTCGTCCGGCTTGACGGTCGGATCATCCTCTTCGCCGGAGGTCGTCTCCGCCTCGGCGGTCGTGACTTCCGCGGACGCGAGGCGCTGCTGCAGGTCGGAGATCTCGGCCTCGTAGGACAATTTCTCCGCTTCGGCCTTGCCGAGCCGCTGTTCGACCCGCCCGGGCACGATCACGAACCAGGCAATGAGGATTCCGAGGATCAGCCCCAGCAGAATATACAATGCATTGGAAAGATAACTCCCGTAATCGCGGAAGCGCACCGGAATGATCAGGGAATCACGCTCCTCGTCGCCGACGGAGCCCGCATTCCGCGTCTTGCCCTGGATCTCCGCTTCTCTTAATGCCTTTAAATACCGGACGGCGGTGTCGTTTCCGCGGTCCACCTCAAGGCAGCGGAGCAGCATTTTCTCTGCCTGGTCGGTCTTTCCGGCCTCTATATAAAGCAGCGCCAGGAGGTTGTAGGCCTTCGTCATGTTCGTGTGGACGGAGACCACCTTCTTCAACTGGATGATCGCCATGTCGCGTGCGCCGTTCCGGGCGTTCAGAAGCGCCTGATTAAACATCTGGATCCCGTTGTTTTCGGAATTCAGCTCGCGCATGTTCTTCTGCATGCTGTTGATGAAGCGCTCGGCCGCGTTGCTGCCGGACGAGATGTCCCGGCTGATGCTCCACTGCTTCATCGCCTCGGCCGGCTCGCCGAGCGCATAGTAGACAAGTCCCAGAAGATTTCTCGCCGGGATGTTCTTTTTGTATAAATGCAGGCTCGCCAACAGGTCCTCCCGCGCGCCGGTCAGGTTCCGTGCGTTCGCCTTCGTCAATGCGTCGTTGTAGCGTCTGTTCGACGCGTACACGATCTTCTTGAACCGGCGGACGTCGGCGCCGCACCGGGAGCAGCTGTCCTTTTTCAAGTCCAGCGCGCCATTACAGCGGTAACAGTACATCGCGTCCCTCCGTTACTGGTTCGTGCGGTATTCCGACATCAGCTCGATCATCAGATCGACCATGTCGTTTTCTTCCTGCTCGAGGACGGCGTCCTCGGTGCGGTCGATTTCCAGACTCGGTTTGAACTTTTTCAGTTCCTCTTCAAAATCAATCATTTCGTCCTCCAAAATAATGCAGGATGGCAGCCTTATACAAAGCCTTGACCTGATCGTAACCGGCGCTGCTCTGCGACGCATAATGCTCCAGCATGACGCCTCCGTTGATTTCCAGTACTTTCAGCCCGTCCGCCGTGTCGACGAGATCGACGGAAGCGAAACGGACGTTTGCGGCAGCCGCGGCGCGTTTCGCGAGCCGGTGCAGCCTCTGTTTCAGAGACGGATCCGTGACCGGTACGCCCGTCGCGCCCTGCCCGAGGTTGTGCTTCCAGGTCTTGTAGACCTTCTTTCCGTCGACGATCTCGCTCTCCCGCTCCTTCCGGATCGTGAGCCGCGCCCGGCCGTCGAGCATGACCACACGGTACTCTTCGAAAATGTCCACGAACGGCGATACCGACGCCCCATAGACCTTTGAAAAAATGTTCTCGAACGCTTCGTCCGCCTCTGCTTCCTCCGTCACGCGGTAGACCTGATGGCCGCCCGTGCCGTAATTGTTTTTGACGACCGCCACGTGATCCGAAGCAAGGTACGCTTTCAGTGCCGATAGCGCCGCCGTTTCGTTACGGTCGCGGTAGTCGATCCACGAAAGGAAGAAATGCGGTACCGCCGGAATGCCTGCGTCCAGCATTGCCTCATAGGTCAGGCATTTGTCCTGACAGAGTTCCTTCGCGGCCGCGTTGTTGAGCGGGAACTGATATCCCACGATGAAGCCGGTCTTTTCCCCATTGGACAGGCGGATGCCCCATCCGTCGGAAAAGATCCCGCATTCGAGTTTTTCCCCGTCCGCGATCTCGCGTATGATCTTTAAGAATACGTCTCTTCCCGATGCCACGTCAGGACTCCTTTTTGTCCGTATGCTCGTTATGCTTATGCTGCGCCAGGATCTCCGCGAGCTTCAGCTTTCTGCGGTTCTCGACCTCCGGCGTCTTCGCGACGATGTCGCCGGACTTCGTCAGCGCCATCCGGGTCAGCATCGGGCCGACGAGCTCGTAAATGAGGATCGCGAACAGCGTGATGTTCCGGATCAGCGCGCCCTGCGCACCCAGCGACATCGCGGTCGCGCACATGCCGAGCGCGACGCCGGCCTGCGGGACCAGGGTAATGCCGAGGTACTTCCTGACCTTCGGCGAACAATGCGTCAGCTTCGCGGAAACCCGCGTGCCGAAGTATTTTCCGATGCAGCGCATCACGATGTAAACGATGCCGATCAGCACGATCAGCCCGTCCGCGAAGACGTTCAGTTCCAGTCCCGCGCCGCTGATCACGAAGAAGACGGCCATCAGCGGCGACGTCCACTTTTCCGAACGCTGCATGACCTCCTCGGACAGCGGACAGAGATTGCAGAAGAGCGTGCCGAGCATCATGCAGGTGAGGAGCGACGAAAAGCCGATCGTCACCGGACCCGCCGGGATCTCGATCATCGCGAGCGCCGCGGTGAGAAAGACCGTCGCGATCGTCATGTTGAGCCGGTTCGTGTTCGAGTTGAACAGCTTTTCGATCTGCGTGAGCAGCCATCCCATCAGCGCCCCGAGCGCAAGCGACAGAACGATCTCGATGATCGGGTTCAGGATGACGGCGATGAGTTCGACGCTCCCGCTCACGATCGTTTTCGAAATACCGAACAGCACCGCGAATACGATGAGGCCGACCGCGTCGTCCAATGCGACGATCGGCAAAAGCAGGCTCGTCACTTCACCCTTTGCCTTGTATTCCCGGACGACCATCAGGGTCGCCGCGGGGGCGGTCGCGGTCGCGATCGCGCCAAGCGTCAGCACCTGCGGAAGCGTCAGTTTGTCCGGCATCAAAAGATGCAGGCCAAACAGCGCCGCAATGACGGCGAGCGTCGCCGCAAGCGCCTGGATGATCCCGATGACGAGCGCCTGCTTCCCGGTCTTTTTCAAGGCCGACAGCCGGAATTCCGAGCCGATCGAAAAGGCGATGAATCCAAGCGCCACCTGTGAGACGAGGCCCATCGAATCGACCGCTTCCGCGCTCGCGAAGCCAAGTCCCTTGATATGCAGCGCGCCGAGGCAGTAGGGCCCGACGAGCACGCCTGCGATCAGATACGCTGTGACCGCCGGCAGTTTCAGCGGTTTCAGCACCCTTGTCATCAACAGTCCGGCCAGCATGGCGACGGACAGTGACAGTAACTGAGTCATTTTCTTTGTTTTTGACCTTCTTTGTAAGCCTTATTTTTTCCTGAAAACCGTCGCGGTCCGCGCCGGCTGGTAGGTGTAAAATCCGATGCGCCCGTCCGCCTGTTTTTCCGCGTGATAAACCACGTCCCGCGCGACGCGCCCGTATCCGCCGAAGCAGTAATCATCGGTCGACCATACGACTTCGTACGCACCTTCCTCTCCCGTGACGACGAACATCTCCGGATACGAATTCACCGGATGGAAGTTGAAGGACAGGACCACGCGGTTCCGTCCCGCGACAAGGGTCTTCTTTTCATCGTCGGTCCAGAGGTTCCTCGGATCCGCCCGGAACAGCTGATCCTCGGTGCCCTCCGAAAGCATCGCGCGGTCGAACGCCAGGAGGTATTCGTATTTTAAGTTCGGGTCGTCCGCGAGGTGCCACTGTCTCCTGCAGTAATGGTAGGACCAGCCGTTTCCTTCCCGCGGGAAATCGATCCATTCCGGATGCCCGAATTCATTGCCCATGAAGTTCAGATAACCGCTCGGCGACAGCGAAAACGTGATCAGCTTGATCATCTTGCTGAGCGCCATCGCGCGGTCGACGTTTCCGCTGGAGTGATCGTCCTTCCGCATATGGTCGTAAATATCCGCGCCCGCCATGCGGAAAAAGATCGTCTGGTCGCCGACGAGCGCCTGATCGTGCGATTCCGCGTAGCCGATGACCTTTTCATGAGGCCGGCAGCCCGTGATCACGTTGTAGATCTCAAAAAGCGACCAGTCCTCGTCACGGACGTCCTTTAAATAACGGATCCAGAGGTCCGGCGTCCCCATCGCGAGCCGGTAATCGAAGCCGATGCCGCCGTCGGGGACGGGAAGGCACATGCCGGGCATGCCGGACATGTCCTCCGCGATCGTGACCGCATTTTCATTGTATGCGTGGACCAGCTCGTTCGCGAGCATCAGGTAAGCGACCGCCTCCGTGTCCGTATTCATTGAAAAATACTTGTCGTAACGGTCGAATGCGGTGCCGAGGCCGTGGTCGTGGTACAGCATGCTCGTCACGCCGTCGAACCGGAAGCCGTCGAAATGGAACTCTTCCATCCAGTACCTGAGGTTCGAGAGCAGGAACCCGAGGACTTCCTTTTTACCGTAATCGAAGAGCTTCGTGCCCCAGGCCGGATGATCGCCCTGAGGACCGGGCTTAAAGTACTGGCAGTCCGTTCCGTCCAGGCGGTTCAGCCCTTCCCGCTCGTTCCGGATGGCATGCGAATGCACGACGTCCAAAAGCACCGCGATACCGCGCCGGTGCGCCTCGTTGATCAGAGCTTTCAAGTCGCGCGGCGTCCCGTAGCGGGAGGAAGGCGCGAAGAAACTCGAAACCTGATAGCCAAACGATGCGTAATACGGATGTTCCTGGATCGCCATGATCTGGATCGTATTGTAGCCGTCCTCCTGAATCCTCGGAAGGATGTAGTCCTTGAATTCCGTGTAGGTGCCGACGCGGTAGGATTCGACCGACATGCCGACGTGGCATTCGTAAATATACGGGACCTTCGCGGGCTTGAACGCGCTGTCTGTCCAGGGGAACGGTTCCTCCTCAAAGAAGACCTCCGCGGACCAGACGTAATTCTCCGGATCCTGCGTCACGTAATTTGCGTATGCCGGGATTCGCTCAAAGGTTTCATCGCCGCGCGTCACAAGGATCTTATATTTTTCGCCGGTCTTCGGCGCGTTCTCGGCCGGGACCGTGAGCTCGAAGACGCCGTTTTCCGTCCGCTTCATCGGATGGCTTTCGCGGTTCCAGCCGTTGAAATCTCCGTAGAGGCAGATCCTGTCCGCGCCGGGTGCCCATTCCCGGTACGTGACGGAACCGTCGGCGTTTTTATGCAGACCGAAGAAGCGGAACCCGTTCGCGGCGTCCGTGAGCGGCGTTTCCGGATCCGCGGCCTTCCGGCGCGCGTTTTCATATTCCTTCATCCGAAGTTCAATGTCGCCGACGTAGCCCTGCATTGCCGGATCGTACCGCACGACGTTCAGGCGTGCATAGGGATTCTCCGGTAATGCGGTGTTGATCCGGTTGTTCGCTTCTTTACGACCTGCCATTTTTCGTTGTTTACGCTTCCGTTTTTTCGACGGTCTCTTCGACCTTCTCTTCCGCTGCGTTCACGGTTTCTTCAGCCTTCTCTTCCGCATTTTCGGCGGCCTCTTCCGCTTTCATTTCAGGCGCGGGCTCCTCTTCTTTCTTTTCCTTCTTGTCTTCCGCAACATACGGACCGACCTTCCGGACCGGCGACCAGTTCTTATGCCGTAAGAAGAGCCAGAACACGATGCTGCCGGCGAACGAGAACAGGCAAAGGAACTGCGTCGTCGAGAACGGGCCGATGCTGCCGCGCGGATCGTTACGCAGGAATTCGATCAGGAACCGCCCGACCGAATACAGGAACGCGTACAGACAGACGACTTCGCCGCGGAATTTCTCGCGGTTCGTGTACCATAAAAGGAAGCCGAACAGCAGGAGGTTTCCCGCCACGCTCATCAGCTGCGTCGGATAAAGCGGAACGCCCGACGGAGCGTCCGCGCCCGCCGGGAACGTGATGCCGTACCAGGCGCCTTCCGGCACTGGTTTCCCGTAGCAGCAGCCCGCAAGAAAGCATCCGATCCGTCCGAACGCCTGACCGAGCGAGATGGCCGGCATCGCGATGTCGAGCTTATCGAGCGCCGTGGTCTTCTTGATGTATTTGAGATAGATGACCGGCGTGAGCACGCCGAGCACCAGCCCGCCATAGACCACGAAGCCGCCGCCGAGGTCGAGCATTATTTTCGGATTCGCGATGACTTCCTTGATCTCAACGAGCCAATAGGTGATCTTCGCGCCGAGAAGCCCCGCCGCGATGCCGATGATCGCCGCGTTGAAATACATGTCCGGATTGATATTGTAATACTTTTTGCAGCGGTAGAGCGTGATCACCACCGCGGCGATGATGCCCAGCGCGATCATCGCGCCGTAGCCGTAAATGTTGAGTTTTCCGATTGAGAACAGCACGACTTTCATAAGGTCGTCTCCTTTCAAGGACAAAATACTGCCTATAATCTGTTGTAGTATAGCATATTTTACTTGAGAAAAAAAGTGTTTTGT
>CAMZDH010000013.1 GCA_947305345.1 uncultured Lachnospiraceae bacterium
CTGTGGTGGACAGCCAAAATGCGAGCTTGCAATTCATCCATGCTAAAAGGTTTGCCCTGTATCCCGCTTTCGGGACGCGGCGGCATTTACATTTACTTATACAGTGTTTTTTAGTATAATAAACATAGAATACCCCGGGAGGACCACATGGCCATACGTCTCCTTTACGGGACTTCCGTTTCCGGGAAGTCCGAGATCCTATATCAGGTCAGTGTCCGGCGGGCGAAAGCCCATCCGGATCAGCGGTTTCTATTGCTGGTCCCGGAGCAGGCGAGCCTCATCGCGCAGGAAGCGCTGGTCGTCCGGCACCCTGATCACGCTTTGTCGAACATCGACGTGCTGACGTTCAACCGGCTTTCCCGGCAGATCTTTGACAAAACGCACACCGAGACGCGGGAGCTCCTCGACGACCTCGGAAAAATGCTGCTCCTTCGCCTCGCGATCGAGAAGAAGGGCGGCGATCTTACGGTTTTAAAGCGTTCCATCGCCCGGGAGGGCATGGTCGGCGAACTGGTGTCCGTGATCTCCGAACTCGCGCAGTACGGCGTGAAACCGGAAGCGGTGCAGGGGAAACTCGACGACCTGAAAGAGTATCCTGCCTTGAGAAGCAAGTTGCGGGACATTCACCTCCTCTACGACGCGTTTGAAGAGCTCCTGCACGAGCGTTACGACATGGCGGAGGAGCGTCTTGTCCGTCTCGCCGAGATCCTGCCCAAGTGGGCGGAAGGCAGGAATGCGACGGTGTTCCTCGACGGGTACACCGGGTTTACGCCGCCGCAGTATGAAGTGCTGCGCGCGCTTGTCCGGCATTGTCCGGAGGTCGTGTTCAGCATCACGGCGGGCAGCGGCGAGAAGATCGCATTGTCCCAGGGCGCTGTCAAGGCCGACGAGACCGATCCGTTCTTGATGAGCCATCAGATGGCGGAAGCGATCCGCGAGATCGCGATATCGGAGCATGTGCCGTTCACGGAGAAAGTGTTGCAAGACGATGCAACGAAGGTCTTTTCCGCCGAGATCGTCCACCTGGAGCGGCATCTTTTCCGTTATCCCGAGGTAGCCTATCCAAGCGAGACCGACAAGATCCGCGTCGCGCGGGTCCGGAACCGCGAGGCGGAGGTGTCCTACCTTCTGTCCGAGATCCTTTCGGCCGTGCGGCAGGGCTGCCGCTACCGCGACCTTGCCGTGATCACCGACGACCCGGAGGGCTTTCGGGAGAAGATCGAGGTCGCGTTCGGCGAGGCGGGCATTCCGTATTTCATCGACGCGAACAAGTCCGTCCGCGATACGGTGCTGTTTCACTTTCTGGAATGCGCGCTCGAGGTGACGGAAAACAGTTTCGAGCAGCGCGCGGTCTTTGCGTTTTTAAAGAATCCGATCATGCTCGCGCTGGATCCGCAGTTCACGAACATTGAGCGGATCTCCGAGATGGAGAACTATGCGATCGCGCTCGGCATCCGCGGAAAACGGCGCTTTGCCGAAGAGTGGGAGGGCACGTACCGGCATTTTGACGCATCGCGTCTCCCCGTTATCAACGATACGAGAAGCTACGTGATCGCACCGCTCCTGACCTTCCACGAAGCGATGGTCTCGCCGAAGGCGACCGTCAAGGAGCGGGTCGACGCGATCCGGCGGCTGTTCTCGGACTGCAAGGTGGAACGGGCACTCGAGAAGCTCGGAGAGGAATACACAAACGCCACCAAAGACGACGTCCAGGCGGAATACGCGGGCGTATACCGTTACGTGACCGAATTTCTGGAGCGTGTGGAGGCGATCCTGGGCGGTCTTTCGATCGGCGCGCCGGCGTTCCGGCACGTCGTCCTGGACTGCCTCGAAAATGCGGTCTTCGGGCGCGTGCCCGCGACGAAGGACCGGCTTGTGATCGGCAATCTGAAGCGGACGAGGCTCGGCGAAGTGAAGAAGATCTTCTTCCTTGGCGCAAACGACGGGATGCTTCCGAAGGACGCGAGCGGCGCGGGTCTGATCAACGACCTCGACCGGAAGATTCTCCGGGAAATGGAGCTCAATCTCGCGGAAACCGCCGTCGAGCAGGCCTTCAACGCGCAGTTCTACCTGTATTTAATGCTGACGAAACCGGCCGAAGGGCTGGAAATGATCTACGCGACCTCCGACGAAGAAGGGAAGGCAGCGCGGCCAGCGGGCATCGTCGGGGCGCTGACGCGGCTCTTCCCCTCCGTGAAGGTCGAGTCGCCGGAAACGGACCCGCTGTATGGGCTCAACACCAAGGGCAGCGGCTTCCGGCTCCTCTCCAAGGCCCTGTCGAAGGCGCAGGCGGGCGGCGGGACCGCCGTCCCCGAAGAGAGCCGTGCGATCTTCCAGTGGTTTGCGGCGTCGGAGGACAGGAAAACGGCCGAAAACCTGGATCGCTTGTTCCATGGATTGTTTTACCGGTATCAGGACGAAAAACTGCCAGAAGACCTTACTAAAGCGCTCTACGGCGAGGCGTGGAACGCGTCCGTCAGCCGGCTCGAAAAGTTTGCCGACTGCCCCTATAAACACTTCTTAAACTACGGCCTCAACGTCGACGAGCGGGAAGAATACGCGCTCGAAGCGCGGGACATCGGAAATCTGTACCACGACAGCATTCAGCGGTTCTTTGAAAAACTCGCGGCGAAAGGCCTGACCTGGCGGAGCGTTTCGATGGAGGACCAGGAGACGCTTGTCGAAGCGGCCGTTCAGGAAACGGCCGAACGATACAACAACGAGATCATGCGGGATTCCGCGAAGAACACGTTCGTCACGCGGAACGTCGGCCGCATCGTTCATCGCTGCCTGGAGGCGCTTCGGGCGCAGTGGGAGGCGAGCGCATTCACCGAAACGAAGAGCGAGGTCGCGTTCGGTCCGGCCGACCGCCTGCCGTCGATGTCGTTTACGCTCGACAACGGCACGAAGGTCGATCTGAACGGGCGCATCGACCGGCTGGATCTTTTGGAAGAACAGCATCAGATCCTGATCCGGATCCTCGATTATAAGAGCTCGTTGAAGAAAATCGACGAGGTGAAGCTTGCGGACGGACGGCAGATTCAGCTGTTCCTTTATCTACAGGCCGCGATGGAAAAACTTAAACAGGAACATCCGGATAAGGACATCGTGCCGGCGAGCATCGCGTATTTTTACCTGCATAACCCCCTGCCGACGGAAGACGGGAAGACAGGCGTCGAGGAAGCCGCGGCGGAGGAACTGAAGGAACGCGGGTATGCGAACGAGGACCGGAGCGTCCTGGAAAAGATCGATCGGGACATCGGCGCGAAGTCCACGACCTTAAGCGGCAGCATCTTTAAAAAGGACGGCAGCTTCTCGGCGAATGCGCCGGTCATGCCGCAGGATCAGCTGAAAGCGCTTGCGCAGGGCGCTTCGGATACGGTGAAAGCCCTGTCCAGGGCGGTCTCGGAGGGCGCGATCGCGGTCTCGCCGCACCAGGGCGCCTGCGATTACTGTCCGTACAGGAGCGTCTGCGGGTTCGACGAGAAGATCCCGGGCTTCCGCACGGTGAAAAACGGCGTCCTGAACGGTGCCCCGGAAGGAGGGAAGTAAGATGGCGGAAATTCAATGGAGTGACGCGCAGAAACTTGCGATCGACACGTCCGGCAGGAATCTCCTGGTTTCCGCTGCCGCGGGGAGCGGAAAGACCGCGGTCCTGATCGAGCGGATCTTACGGAAACTGAAGCGGAGCGATCATCCGGCGGACATCACGAACCTCCTGGTCGTGACCTTTACGAAGGCCGCGGCCGCGGAAATGCGGGAAAAAATGCGGCAGTCGATCCTAAAGGAACTCGAAAAAGGGGAACTTGACGGCAGGACCGCGCAGCATTTGAAAAAGCAGCTGACGCTCCTCACGCAGGCGGACGTCTGCACGATCGACAGCTTCTGCAACAAGCTCCTCAGAAACTATTTTCATCTGACGGACATCGACCCGGCGTACCGGATCGCGGACGAATCGGAGCTCGGCATCCTGGAGGACGACGTGGTCAAGGCCGTATTGAAAGCGGAATACGAAAACCCGAGCGAAGCCTTCATGACGCTTTTTGACGCGTTTGAAAGCGTCAAAGCGTCCAGGGAAACGAAACGGGACATTGCTGCGACCGTACAGGCGATCTACCGCTACAGCCAGAACGCGGCGGATCCGGAAGCGTGGCTTCAGGAGTGCCTCGCGTGCTATGAGATCCGGGACGAGGACGCATTTGACAATGCGGCTTGGAACCGGGCATACATCGACCGTGAAAAGGATCATCTTCGCATCGCGAAAGAGAAGGCGGACGAACTCGCGGCTCTTGCCGCAGCGTCGGACGGCCCGGCGTTTTACGGGGGGATCGCGGAAACGTTCCGGCAGGCACTTGCGGATGCGCTGACGAAAAGCACCTACGGCGAACTGCACCGCTGGTGCATGGCGTCCGGCAGCGTCATGGAAACGCGGAAGCCCAGTGCGCCGAGAAAAGGGGAATACGACGAGGAAAAAAAGGAGCGCGCGTCGCAGCTGATCGACGAGATCAAGAAGCTTTATAAAGCCAACGTTCCGGCGCGTTTTTCCCGTCCGGTCGAAGAGATCCTGCAGGAATTCGTCGACACGCTGCCGCTCGCCACGGAACTGATCCGCCTCGTGAGGGCGTACGCGAAGCTCCTCACGGAAGTCAAGCGTGAAAAACGCATTCTCAGTTTCAACGACATCGAGCACGCGGTGCTGGACCTTCTGACGAGATCGGAGGAAGGGCAGGTCATCGCTTCCGAACTTGCCGCGAACTACGAGGAGATCCTGATCGACGAGTACCAGGACAGCACCGAGCTGCAGGAGGTCATCCTGAACGCGCTCGCGAAAAAAGCGGACGGTCAGAGCGTGAACGTCTTCATGGTCGGCGACATGAAACAGTCGATCTACCGCTTCCGGATGGCGGACCCCGCGCTGTTCGTCGATAAATATTATTCTTATCCGCACGTATTGGACGGACCCGCGCTGACCGGCAAGGTCGAGCTCGCGGAGAACTTCCGGAGCCGGCAATGCGTGACCGACAGCGTCAACTACTTCTTCCGGAAGCTCATGCATCGGTCCGTCGGCGACGTCGAATACGACCGCGCGGCCGAACTGATCCCGAAGGGGACGTTCGTCGAGACCCCGTACCCGGTCGGCGGCAAGACGGCCTTCATGGTGAGCGACCCCTCGGACGTCGCGGACGCGGACGATCCCGGAAACGAAAACATGGAAGATCTGTCGACAGATGAACAGGAAGCCGCGATGATCGCGGAAGAGATCCTGCGGATCACCGACCCGGAGACCGGCCTCTATGTGCAGGACAAGGTGAACGGTGAACCGGCCGTCCGGAAAGCGCAGTACAAGGACATCGTGATCTTAATGCGGGGCACGAAGGGGAAGGAAAAAACCTACGCTTCGATGCTTACAAGTTACGGCATCCCCTGTTACGTCGAGCAGAAACGCGGCTATTACGATACCTTCGAAGTACAATTTCTGATAAACCTTCTGTCGGTCATCGACAACCCGAAGGACGACGTGCAACTCGCCGCGGTCAGCCATTCGCCGTTTTACGGCCTGACGAATGAAGAATTCGCCCGGATCAAGGTCGAAACGGGCGTCCGGCGGGGCTTATACGACGCGTTCCGAAAATACGTCAAGTCCCACGGGGGCGACGGGAAGAACGAAACCTCGGACCGGCTGAACAAACTTTTTGAAAGCCTCGACCGGTTCCGCATGCTTTCTCAACAGATGAGCCTCTCGGTGCTGATCGCGACGATCATCCGGGAGATCGGAATGGAGGCCTTTGTCGGCGCGATGCCGGGCGGCGAGCAGCGGCTCGCGAACATCCGCGAACTCGTCAGCAAGGCCGCGGCGTTCGAACAGACGCTGTACCGCGGCATTTTCAATTTCCTACGCTACATTGAAAGGAAGAAGGAACTTAGCGAAGAGGAAGGCGAGGTCAGCGTCGCCGGTGAAAATGAAAATCTCGTCCGGATCCTGACGGCCCACGCGAGCAAGGGGCTCGAATACCCGATCGTCTTCGTGGCGTCGCTCGGAAAGTCCTTCAATCAGATGTGGACGCGTGAAAACGTCTATCTCGATCAGAAACTCGGTCTCGGCATCAACCGCTTTTCCGACCGCCCGCGAAGCCAGCGCGTGACGTATTTTAAGAACGTGCTCCGCTCAAACGGCATCAACGACGCGATCGGCGAAGAGCTCCGCATTCTCTATGTCGCGATGACCCGGGCAAAGGAGCGGCTGTATCTGACAGGCTCGGTGCGGAAGGGGAAAGAACCGTTCCAGATGCCGGCGGCTGCCTGTTCGGCACCCTGTTCAGTTGATATCCGAAACGCGAAGAGCTTTTTGGAGCTGCTACTATTGTGCTTCGATCCGGCGGAGCCCTCCGTCGAGTGGCGGGCGCCGTTTACAAAGGACGCGTTCGAGTTTTCAAGGAAAAAGCACATGGTCCGGAAAGCGCTTGAAGAAGAGGAGCTTCGGGCCGCATTGAAGACGTCCGTTCGCGAAGATACGGCGAAAAAGGTCGGGGAGATTCTCGGCGGCAACTATCTGTACGACGACCTTTACAAGGTGCGTTCCACGATGTCGGTCTCCCTTTTAAAGAAGATCGAATCCGAGGACCGGCTCGACCCGGTGGAATTCGACAAGGCGCTCGTCGACGACCGCACCGCGCAGTCGATGGAACCCGAGACCCGGACGGACCGCGAGAAGAAGCGCCGGTACGGCCTGTCGCTCAATCCCCTGATCACGGGCGCGGAGCGCGGCACCCTGTATCATAAGGTGTTAGAGCTCCTCGATCCCTTCAAAACGGCGGCGGAAAACCTCGAGGCGCTTAGGAACAGGCACTTGCTATCAGAGGTCGAAAATGATACAATACAGCCGGAACTCATCGACGCATTTTTGAATTCCGGGCTGGGCGAACGGTTCCGCGCGGCGCTGAAAAACGGCCGCGGGTACCGGGAAACGCCCTTCATCATCGGCCTGCCGTTAAAGGACATCCGGGCCGACCGGAACTACGAGGTGAAAGACCCCGGCGAGCTCGTCATGATCCAGGGCGTCATCGACCTCTATTTTGAGGAAGCGGACGGGCTGGTCCTTGTCGACTACAAGACGGACCGGGTCGCAAAGGGCGGGGAACTGAAGGAGCGCTACGCTTCGCAGCTTGGGTATTACGAAAAGGCGCTGAGGATGATGACCGGAAAACCGGTGAAGGAGAAGTGGATCTATTCCATCCCGTTACAGGAATGCGTCGCGCTTTAAAGGTTTTTGGAAAAATCATACTGGCACTGCTGATCCTTTTGCTGCTTGCCGTCCTGCTTTTCGCGGGGATACGGCTCGCGGTCACGTTAAAGACCAAGGACAGGATCACGCCGCTTGCTGAAACGGTTCCGCTTCGGACGGACGGTCAGCCCTACGACGCGATCATCGTGCCGGGCGCGTCGGTGCTTCGCGAACGGATCCCGAGCGCGATCCTACAGAACCGGCTGGACCGCGCATTGGAGCTCTATCGCGCGGGCGTGTCCGACAAGATCCTTTTGACCGGCGATCACCGCCCCGGCGAATACGACGAGGTGGACGTCATGTGGGAATACCTGATCGTCCGAAACGTTCCGGAGCAGGCGATGGTGCGCGATTATAACGGGTTTTCGACCTACGAGAGCATGGTGAACGCGGCGAAGACCTTTCAGATCCGGAATGCGGTGGTGGTCACGCAGAAATATCACCTGTTCCGCGCACTCTATACGGCGGACGCGTACGGGATCGAAGCCGTCGGCGCGGAAGCCGCGGCCGTCGGTTCGACCTGGGACCAAATGAAACGGGAGGCGCGGGAATGCGCCGCGACCCTGAAGGATTTCTGGTATTGTCTCATCAGGAAGGAGATTTAACATGAAAGTCGTCATTTTGGCCGGCGGTCTCGGGACCCGGATCAGCGAAGAGAGCCACCTTGTGCCGAAGCCGATGATCGAGATCGGCCGGAAGCCGATGCTCTGGCACATCATGAAGCTGTACGCGCATTACGGCTACTACGATTTCGTGATCTGCGCGGGGTATAAGCAGGAAGTGATCAAAGACTACTTCGCGAATTTTTACGTCTACAACTCCGACATCACGTTCGATCTTTCCGAAAACTCGATGACAGTGCATTCTTCGAACGCCGAGCCGTGGCGCGTGACCGTCGTGGACACGGGCTACGACACGATGACCGGCGGACGCGTGAAACGCATTCAGAAATACATCGGCGACGAGCCGTTCTTCCTGACCTACGGCGACGCCGTGGCGGACATCGACATTCCGGCGCTGTTGGGCTTCCACCGGCGGAACGGTCACATCGCGACGCTTACCGCCGCGAACATTGCCCAGATGAAAGGCGTGCTCTCGAGTGGCGAGGACGGCACCGTCCAGGCGTTCCGCGAAAAGGACGAGGCGGATTCGACGCTGATCAACGGCGGCTTCATGGTGCTGGAACCGGAGATCTTCTCGTACATCGAAGGGGACGCGACCGTATTTGAAAAGGAACCGCTGACGCGCCTTTCCGAAGAAAACGAACTTGACGCCTACCGTCACGAGGGCTTCTGGCAGTGCATGGACACGCAGCGCGAGAAGAAGAAGCTCGAGGAGCTTTGGAAGAGCGGCGCGGCGCCCTGGAAGATCTGGGAAGATTGATGGAAGCTGAAGTCAGCTTAAGAAAGACCTTTCATAAAGACATTTTCACACCGTTCGCGAAGGGGATCAACGCGTATGACCTTTTGTCCCCCGGCGACCGGGTGGCCGTCTGCATTTCCGGCGGCAAGGATTCGATGCTGATGGCGAAGCTCTTTCAGGAGCTGAAGCGCCACAACAAGTTTGAATTCGGATTGGAATTCATCTGCATGGATCCCGGCTATCTGCCGGAGAACCGCGCGCTGATCGAGGAAAACGCGCGGAATCTGGAGATCCCCCTGCGCATTTTTGAAAGCAGCATTTTTGACACGGTGTCGTCGATCGAAAAATCACCGTGTTATCTCTGCGCGCGCATGCGGCGGGGATATTTGTACCGGTTCGCGCAGGATCTTAACTGCAACAAGATCGCGCTCGGGCATCATTACGACGACGTGATCGAGACGATCCTGATGGGCATGCTGTACGGCGGCCAGGTGCAGACGATGATGCCGAAGATCCATTCCACGAATTTTCCCGGAATGGAGCTGATCCGGCCGATGTACCTCGTCCGCGAGGCGGATATCGTCCGCTGGCAGAAGCACAACGGGCTGCGCTTCCTGCAATGCGCCTGCCGCTTCACTGAAGAAGCAGAAAAGTTCGGCCTTGCGCCTGAAAACGCGGGCGCGGGCGAATTGTCCAAGCGGAAGGAAGTAAAACAGCTGATCCGCACCCTCAAAAAAACCAATCCCTACGTGGAGAGCAACATTTTCAAAAGCGTCGAAAACGTCAATCTGCAGACCGTCATCGCGTACAAGCAGGACGGCGTCACGCACCGTTTCGACGAATGGTACGGCCGGATCCCGGAGAATGCGGCATTGCCCGCATCCGAAGCCGGCGCGGAAGGAGAGGCGATCGAATGAGCATTCGGGTGTCCGAAGACGGAAGACAGTTCTTTCTGGAGACGAAAACGTCCTCCTACCGGATGAAGGCGGACGAACTTGGAACGCTCCTGCATTTATATTACGGGGAAAAGAGCGGCGGCGACGATCTGTCGGCGCTGTTTCACGCGGTGCCAAGAGGACACGACGCGAACCCGTACGAAACCGGCATGAAGAACCGGGACTACGGGCTGGAAAGCATTCCGCAGGAATATTCGGGGTTTGGCGGCGCGGACTACCGGACGACGGCGCTTCGCGCGCGGTTTGAAGACGGGACCAGAACCGTGCGGTTCCGTTTTGAATCGTACCGGATCGAAGCCGGAAAATACGCGATCCCCGGGCTTCCGGCGGCTTACGACGACCGCGGCGACGCGGAAACGCTCGTGATCACGCTCCGGGACGTGGAAACCGGGCTCAAGGCGGGACTGTATTACGCTGTCTTTGAAGAGGCGGACGTCATTACCCGTGCCGTTAAGGTGACGAATGAGACCGCGGGGACGGTGACGCTCGAAAAATGCGCGTCACTTGCGCTCGCCTATCCGGCACGCGACTACGACCTTATGACCTTCTTCGGCCGCTGGGCGAAGGAACGGACGCCGGAGCGGGTGATGCTCGCGCTCGGCATCCGAGCCGAGCAGTCGCTTCGCGGCGCGTCGAGCTTACAATACAATCCCTCCGCATTATTGCT
>CAMZDH010000014.1 GCA_947305345.1 uncultured Lachnospiraceae bacterium
CGTCTTCGAAACCCCTAAGACCTCGTAAAAGTCACGCTTTTCCGCCATAGAGATCCCTCCTTGTTCTTTTCCGTTTTACACACCTTTGGGGAACGGCCCGAAGGCCGTCCCCCGCAGTGCGAAGTTTACCGTCTTTTATGGTTTACCGTCTCAGACTTCCTTGAAGTCCGCATCCTGTACGTCGTCGTCGCCGTGAGGCGCGCCGCCCATGTTGGAGCCGCCCTGGAAACCGCCGCCGGGCTGGCCCTGGAAGCCGCCCTGTCCGCCGCCCTGGGCCTGCTCATAGACCTTCGCGAAGAGCTGCTGCGCGCTGTTCATCAGGCGTTCGCGGCCGTTCTTCAGGGCGTCGATCTGGCTGTCGGTCAGGGTATCGCTGTCCTTGGTCTCCTCGACCGTCTGCTTCAGGGAAGCGATGTCGGCCTCGACCGCGCTCTTGGCGGACGGATCCAGCTTGTCGCCGACGTCCTTCATGGCCTGCTCGGTCTGGAAAATGATCGAGTCGGCGTCGTTTCTCGCGTCGATGCCTTCCTTGCGGCGCTTGTCCTGCGCCTCGAAGGCTGCCGCTTCACGGACGGCCTTGTCGATGTCGGCGTCGCTCATGTTGGAGCCGCCGGTGATGGTGATGTGCTGTTCCTTGCCGGTGCCGAGGTCCTTCGCGGAGACGTTCACGATGCCGTTCGCGTCGATGTCGAACGTGACTTCGATCTGCGGAATGCCGCGGCGCGCCGGCGGGATGCCGTCCAGACGGAACTGGCCGAGGGACTTGTTGTCGCGGGCAAACTGACGCTCGCCCTGTACGACGTTGATGTCAACAGCGGTCTGGTTGTCGGCAGCTGTCGAGAAGATCTGGCTCTTCTTCGTCGGGATCGTCGTGTTCCGCTCGATGAGACGGGTCGCGACGCCGCCGAGGGTCTCGATCGAAAGCGACAGCGGCGTGACGTCGAGCAGCAGAATGTCGCCCGTGCCGGCTTCGCCGGAGAGCTTGCCGCCCTGGATGCCGGCGCCGATCGCGACGCATTCATCGGGGTTCAGGGTCTTGGAGGGCTCGTGTCCGGTCAGGGCACGGACCTTTTCCTGGACGGCGATCATACGCGTGGAGCCGCCGACCAGAAGGACCTTGTTCAATTCGGAAGCGCTGACGCCCGCGTCGCGGAGCGCGTTCTGCACCGGGATCGCGGTCTTGTCGATCAGGTCACGGGTCAGGTCGTCGAATTTCGCTCTCGACAGGTTCATGTCGAGGTGCTTCGGGCCTTCCTGCGTCGCCGTGATGAACGGCAGGTTGATGTTCGTCGTCGTCGCGCTGGAAAGCTCTTTCTTCGCCTTCTCGGCCGCTTCCTTCAGACGCTGCAGCGCCATCTTGTCGTTCGAAAGGTCGACGCCTTCCGCCTTCTTGAATTCATCGATCATCCAGCGCATGATCTTCTCGTCGAAATCGTCGCCGCCGAGGTGCGTGTCGCCGTTCGTCGCAAGCACTTCGATGACGCCGTCGCCGATCTCGATGATGGAAACGTCGAACGTGCCGCCGCCGAGGTCGTAGACCATGATCTTCTGATCCTTTTCATTGTCGAGGCCGTAGGCCAATGCGGCCGCCGTCGGCTCGTTGATGATACGCTTGACATCGAGACCCGCGATCCTGCCGGCGTCCTTCGTCGCCTGGCGCTGCGCGTCGTTGAAATACGCGGGCACCGTGATGACCGCTTCGGTCACCGGCTCGCCGAGGTAGTTTTCCGCGTCCTTCTTCAGTTTCTGAAGGATCATCGCGGAGATCTCCTGCGGCGTATACTGCTTGTTGTCGATCAGCTTCTTGTAATCCGTGCCCATGTGACGCTTGATCGAGGACACGGTCCTGTCAGAGTTCGTCACGGCCTGCCGCTATGCGGTCTCGCCGACCAGACGCTCGCCGTTCTTCGTAAACGCAACGACAGAAGGCGTCGTGCGGCTGCCCTCCGCGTTCGTGATCACCACCGGCTGTCCGCCTTCCATGACGGCCACGCACGAGTTTGTCGTTCCTAAGTCGATACCAATGATCTTTCCCATGATTCATTACTTCCTTTCTGCTCTTATTTATGATTCCTGCACTACACTCACCATGGAATGCCGGATGACGCTTCCTTTGTAGGTGTAGCCTTTTTGCAATTCCGCCGCCACGGTGCCGGGCGTGAGTTCGTCGTTTTCCACCTGCATCACCGCATTGTGGAACTCCGGGTCAAAGGGCTTGCCTTCCGCCTCGATCGGCTCGACGCCGAGATCGGTCAGCGCCTTGACCAGTTGTTTATAGATCATGTCCATTCCGGTGTAGGCCGCGTTCTTGCGCTGGTCCTCCGGGATCGACTGAAGTCCCCGTTCGAAATTGTCGACGACAGGCAGGAGCTTTTCGACGGTGGCGGTAGTCCCCATGTCGAACATCTGGGCTTTCTCCTTCTCGGTCCGCTTGCGGTAGTTGTCGAACTCCGCCATCAGGCGCTGAAGGCGGTCCGTGAGGGATGCGATCTGCTCGTCCCGTTCGTCCTTTTTCTTTTCCTTTTTCTTCCAGAAATGCCGTTCTTCTTTGAACTCGTTCTCCGGCGAGGCTTCCTTTTCCGGTTCCGCGGTCTCTTCGCTCGTTTCGTTTTCCGCGGCGGTTTCTCCGGTTTCCGGCGTTTCGTCTTCCGGCGCCCTCGATTCCTCGACGGTCTCTTCCTGTTTCCGTTCTTCCTCCGCCATCAGGCGTTTCCTCCTTTATCTACTTCTGGTAACGGTCGTCCAGCTCGTCGACCAGATTTTTCAGCGTGGCAATGACGTGCTCGTAATCCATCCGTTTCGGACCGATGACGCCGATCGTGCCCTTGATGCCTTTCCCGAGGTCGTAACTCGCAGTCACGAACGAACAGTTCTTGAGTCCGCTGAACGGCGCTTCCTCGCCGATGTAGACCTTGATCTGCCGCTCTTCGTCCCGGTTCTCCGCAAGAAAGTCGATGATCCCCTCCTTGTTTTCGAGGTTCGTCAGGAATTGCTTCGCGGTCTCGCCTGCCGAGAGCTCCGGGTATTTGAAAATGTTCGTCGCGCCGGAGGTAAAGACTTCCGGGCGCTCGTCCGAGCTTTCCTCCAGAGCCTCCACGACCGCATTCAGAACGCCTGCGATCATCGGACCGTAATCGCCCGCCTGGTCCTTGATGCTCCGCATGAACGACATCGTGATGTCGTCGAGCGACTTGCCCTGCAAGGCGGAATTGAGGAGGACGTTCAGCTGCAGCAGGCCCTTGTCGGTGACCTTCGGCTCCGCCGCGATCTCGATGACCTTGTTCCGGATCGTATTCCCCTCGAGGACGATCACCGCGATGAGGTGCGTCGAATCGAGCCGTGACAGCTGGATCAGCTTGACGTCGTTCGTCTCGTAGCTCGGTCCGGTGATCATCGTCGTGTACTGCGTGTTCCTCGCCAGCACCTTCGCCATGTTCCGGAGCACGCTCTCCACGCGGTCCATCCGGTCCGAGAAAATGCCGAGGAGGTCCGTGACCTTCTCTTCCTGCTCGTCCATCAGCCGGTCGACGTAGAACCGGTAGCCCTTGTCGGTCGGGACCCTGCCCGCGGAGGTGTGCGGCTGCACGATGTAGCCCATCTCCTCCAGATCCGCCATTTCGTTCCGGATGGTCGCGGGGCTGACGTCCAGCCCTTCGTCCTTCGAAAGCGTGCGGGAGCCAACGGGTTCACCGGTCTCCAGATAGGTGCGGACAATGCTGTTCTGGATCCGCATTTTTCTTTTATCCAGTTCCATCTCGCCGACCTCCTTTCGGACTTGTTAGCACTTTAGGTCTTGGAGTGCTAACCTACGTTGCTACTATACTGCTGTCACTCATTCATGTCAAGTGCTAAAATGTGAAATGATTGTGTTTTCGGGGACAACGATGCGCCCGGCCGTCCGGGCCGGGCGCATCTTCTGAAAATGCGGCTGCATCCTTATTTTTCCGCCGCGGTCTTCCGCCTCGTCCAGGCGTCGATCACTTCGCGGAGTTCCTGAAAATAGGGGGAGACTTCCATGTTTTCCTGTCCGTAGGTCAGCTGGAGGTCATATTCGAGCGGCAGCCAGGTGGACAGGTCGGATTCGTCGTGCGAGATCAGTGCTTCCAACTTGTCGATCGCCTTGTAGATCCTCGCCTCGCGGGTCGACAGCGCATTCATTTCCGATAACAAGCCCTGCCATTCCGTGCGCTGCGGCTCCGGGAACGTATCGACCCAGTGGTCCAGGATCCGGTCCTCCTTGTCCGCGTCGCTGTCCGTTTTCAGGAAGGAGGGAATGTCGCCGGTAAAGGCCTCGCCCAGGTCGTGGATCAGGCACATCCGGATCACGCGGTCCATGTCGTCGTTCCGGAACGCCTCTTCCTTCGAGAGGAGCATCGCAAAAAGCGCGATCCTGAACGAATGGTCCGCGACGCTCTCCTGCCGTCCGGCTTCCAGAAAGCAGTGGCGGTAGGTCGTCTTCAGTTTCCCGGCCTGCCCTAAAATGGCCAGCAGTTCGTCAGGCTTCATCTTCCCCTTCCTTCCGGATGTTTTTCGCTTTATAGGAAAGGTGCATCAGACTTTCCGAGAGGTGCACGTTCTCGACCGCGACGTCTTCCGGGACGTCGAGTTCCGTGTGGGCAAAATTCCAGATCGCGCGGATACCTGCCGCGACAAGCTCCTTCGCAACGATGACCGCCTGTTCCTTCGGGATCGTCAGCGTCGCAATGTCGACTTCATGCGTTTCGATGTACGGCACCAGTTCTTCCATGGCCTGGACCCGGATGCCGTAGACCTCGGTCCCGACCTTTTCGGGGTCCTTGTCAAAGATCGCCTCGATGTTGAAGCCGCGTCTCCGGTAATTCGTATAATTCGCGAGCGCCTGTCCGAGATGCCCCGCGCCGATCAGGATGATGTGCTTGATCCGGTCAAGCCCGAGGATCTTCCCGATCTCGTCGTACAGATAATCCACCCGGTAACCAAAGCCCTGCTGGCCGAAGCCTCCGAAATGGTTCAGATCCTGCCGGATCTGAGATGCGGTCACGTGCATCCTTTCCGAGAGTTCCCCGGAGGAAATGCGCGTCACGCCTTCCCGCTTCAGTTCTTCCAGGTACCGGTAATACCTGGGCAGACGCTGGATGACGGTCTTCGAGATGTTCATACGTTCCCCCCGCGTTCGAATATAAGAATCCACAAATTTTTGCATTATGATTTTTTATTATAGAATACACGTTCCAACTTGTCAAATGGGGATCAATCGTGTAAAATAGGTCGATAATACGGCCGAAGCGCCGTAACCCCAGTGACCGGAGGCACAAAACGTGATCCTGCAGGCGAGCCACCTGAAAAAGGCGTTTTTGGAAGACGTCGTCGTCGAGGACGCGACGTTCCATGTCGAAGAGGGCGAACATGCTGCCCTCATCGGCCGGAACGGCGCCGGCAAGACGACGCTTTTCCGCATGCTCGCCGGAGAATTCGAACCGGACGGCGGTGAAGTGTTTCTGAAAAAAGACGCGTCGGTCGGATACCTCCGTCAGGAGTCGGATCTTCAGTCCGGCCGCTCCGTATTTGAAGAAGTCCTGTCCGTCAAGCAGGACGTTTTCGACCTCGAGGAGGCGATCCACGCGCTCGAGCATAAGATCGCCTCGGAAAATGCCCCTGAGCCCGCAGATTTGGACCGTTACGCGCGTTTGCAGGACGAGTTCGAGAAAAAGAACGGCTACGCGATCCAAAGCGAGATCACGGGCATTTTAAAGGGCCTCGGCTTTCCGGAGGAACGCTTCGCCCAACCGGTCTTTGCCCTTTCCGGCGGCGAAAAGACGCAGGTCGCCCTGTCCAAGCTTCTTTTGTCGAAGCCGGACGTCCTGCTCCTCGACGAGCCGACGAACCACCTCGACTTAAAGGCCGTGACCTGGCTCGAGACCTTCTTATCCTCCTATCCGAAGGCCGTGATCGTCGTCTCCCACGACCGGTATTTCCTGGACCGGACCGTGACGAAGGTCATCGAGATCGAAAACGGCCGGACGCGCTCGTTCTTCGGGAACTATACCGCATTCGCCGAAAAGAAAAAGGCGGTCGTCGAGGCCGAGAAAAAGGCCTACGAAAACAAACAGCGCGAGATCCGGCATCAGGAAGAGGTCATCGAAACATTAAAATCTTACAACCGCGAGAAATCGATCAAAAGGGCCGAAAGCCGGGAAAAGCTGCTCGCAAAAATGGACCGTCCGGAAAAGCCCTTTGAAGATACCTCGAAGATCCGCTTTACGCTGGAGGCCGGCCGTCTGTCCGGAAAGGACGTGCTGTCGGTCAATGCGCTGTCGAAGGCGTTCGGCGAAAAGCGCCTCTTTTCGGAGGTCTCCTTTGAAGTCCGCCGCGGGGAAAAGCTGACGCTGATCGGCGGCAACGGCACAGGAAAGACGACGCTTCTTAGAATCCTGAACGAAGAAGTGTCTGCGGACGGCGGTACGTTCCGCTTTGGCGCAAACGTGACCGTCGGCTATTACGATCAGGAACACCGCACGCTGTCGCCCGGGAAGACCGTATTCGACGAATTCCACGACGCCTACCCGACAATGACGGAAACCGAGGTCCGGAACCTCCTCGCAGCGTTCCTTTTCCTCGGAGACGACGTTTTCAAGCAGGTAAAGACGCTGTCCGGCGGCGAAAAAAGCCGTCTTGCGCTTGCGAAGCTGATGTGCTCCAAAGCGAATCTTCTCCTCCTCGACGAGCCGACGAACCACCTCGACGTGGACGGGCGGGAAGCGCTCGAGGAAGCGCTCCGGAACTACCCCGGCACCGTATTTTCCGTCTCCCACGACCGGTATTTCATGAATGCGGTCTCGAACCGGATCCTGGAACTCTACCACGCTAAGATCCTGAACTACGAAGGAAACTACGACGACTACGCCGAAAAAGCCGAGCAGTTCCATCTCCTCTCAGACGGCCGGGATCAGGCGGGGGGCACGCATGAAAAACCGCTTTCCGAAGGAAAAAAGCAGCACCTCGAAGCCAAGGAAGCCGAAGCCGCGCGGCGGAAGCATGAAAACCGCGTGAAAGCGCTGGAGGAAGGCATCGAAATAGCCGCTGAGGCGATCAAAGCCGTCGAAGCGGAACTCCTTCTGCCCGAATATGCAACGGATGCCGAAAAGCTCCTGGAACTCACCGAAAAAAAAGAAGCGCTCGAGCGTGAACAGGAAGCGCTTTACGAGGAATGGGCGGAAATCGTTGGATAAATCGAAAAGGTAAAAAGGCCTGAGAATTATTGTGTTATTCCACAATTCTCACTTTATTTCCAAGAAATTTTATGCTATATTATACAAAGAAGCGGCGTTGGATCGGCAAAATCCAGCCGCAGGGAGAATAGATGTTTACGATCGCATTGCATGCTGACAATGAAAAGAAAAGCCTGCTGGAGAATTTCTGCATTGCTTATAAGCATATCCTCGAACGCTACCGCCTGATTGCGACAGAGGCGACCGCGGAACACATCAACCTGGCGACCGGTCTCGAGATCGGAAAACTCCTTGCCGGAGGACTCGGCGGCGACAAACAACTGGAGTCCGCGATCCTAAACGACGAGGTCGACATGCTGATCTCGTTCGAGCAGGTGAGCCTCGAAGCCTTCCGCGAACCATCCGACCACAACGCGCTGATCCGTCTTTGCGACCTCTGCTCCGTACCGGTCGCGACGAACATCCCGACCGCCGAATGCCTGGTGCTTTCGCTGCTCCGCGGCGATCTGGACTGGCGGACGGAATTCTAAAACAAGAATTAATCCGCTTTGCTCCCCGAAAGCTTTTCCGCCTGCTCCGCCGTCATCAGCGCGGAAAGCAGCGGATCGAGATCTCCATTCATGATCTCCTCGATCTGATAGAGGTTTAAGTTGATCCGGTGATCCGTCACGCGGCTCTGCGGAAAATTATACGTCCGGATCTTTTCCGACCGATCGCCGGTGCCCACGAGGGACCGGCGTTCTTCTGCTTCCTTCTCCTGCTTTTTCCTGCATTCCAGGTCATAGAGACGCGACCGCAGCACCTTTAAGGCCTTGTCGCGGTTCTTGAGCTGCGACTTCTCATCCTGGCACGAAATGACGATGCCCGTCGGAATGTGTGTCAGACGCACCGCGGAATCCGTCGTATTGACGCACTGCCCGCCGTTTCCGGAGGCCCGGAACACGTCGAACCGAAGGTCGTTCGGATCGATCTTCACGTCCACTTCTTCCGCCTCCGGCAGGACCGCGACGGTCGCGGCCGACGTGTGGATCCGTCCCTGGGATTCGGTCTTCGGGATCCGCTGCACCCGATGGATGCCGGATTCGAATTTCAGGCAGGAATAGACCTTCTCTCCGCTGATCAGCGCGGAAACGCGGCTGTAGCCGCCGGCTTCCGAGGGCGAACACTCCAGCATCTCGACCTTCCAGTGCCGGCGCTCCGCATAGCGCACGTACATCCGGAAAAGATCCGCCGCGAACAATGCGGCCTCTTCGCCGCCGACGCCGCCCCGGACCTCCAGGACCACGTTTCTTTGATCGTTCGGATCTTCCGGCAGCAATAGGATCTTCAGTTTCTCGCCCAGGAGATCGAGCTTTTCCTTTTCCGTCCGGAGCTCTTCCTTCAGCATTTTCCGGAGTTCTTCGTCGTTTTCACTCTCTAAGAGCAGCGCGTCGTCCGACACCCGTTTTTCCGCCGTCCGGTACGCGCGGTACATCTCGACGATCGGAGAAAGCTCTGCCTGCTCCTTCATTTTCTCGCGAAACAGCTGGGGATCCCGCGTCACCGCTTCCTCCTGAAGCGACTGCAGCACCTCTTCATAATGCTTTGCGATCTCTTCTACCCGTTCAAACATCGGGTCACTCCTTTGATAATACTCCGTGGACGACGCGGCTCCGCCCGCTTAAGTCCCTTTCCCCGCGGACTTCTTCGTAGCCGTTTTCCAGAAACAATGCCTTAACGTCTTCTTCCTGCTCGTCTCCGATCTCCACGAACAATTGTCCGCCCGGGACGAGGTGCGCTTTCGCTTCCGGAAGGATCCGGCGGTAAAAGCCGAGCCCGTCCGCCCCGCCGGAAAGCGCGAGACGCGGTTCATGATCCCTGACGCAGGGCTCGAGCGTTTCAAGCACTGCGTCCGAGACGTACGGAGGATTCGAGACGATGACGTCGAAAACCTCCGGAAGGTTCGAAAACAGGTCGCTTTGAACGCACCGGACCTCCGCCCCCAAATGCAGCGCGTTTTTCTTCGCGACTTCGAGCGCGTCCGCCGAAACGTCGGAAAGCGTCAGGTCCCAGTCCGGGTGCTCCAGTTTCAATGAGATCCCGATGCAGCCGGAGCCCGTGCAAAGGTCGAGGACCTTCGGGACCGGCGCAGCGCCTTCGAAACGGAGTTCGTTCACGTCCTCAAAGACCGCTTCCGTATCGTACCGCGGGATCAGCACCCGCGGATCGACGAAGAACTGCCGCCCGTAAAAGTACGCGTATCCGAGGACGTACTGCATTGGTTCGCCGCGGTTCAGGCGTTCGACGCCGAACACGTAACGCGCTTCGGTCTCCCTGTCCACCTCGCGTTCGGAGTGCAGGAAAACGTCCGAAACGCTCATGCCGGTCAGCTCCGCAAGGAGCCGCGAGCCGTCCGCGTGCGGCGCTTTTTTCAGCAGTTCATGAATTCTCATCCGAAAAGTGTTCCTTCAAAAAGGCGCGCCAGTCGAAGACCTTCTCAACGGCCTGGATCGCAACCTCCGCCATGTCTTCCGTCGGTTCCTTCGTCGTCAGCGCCTGCATCCACATGCCGGGCCGGGAAAGAACGTAGGTCAGCCAGTTGTCGTATTTCCCGTTGATGCGGATGAGCTCGTACGAAAGCCCCGCGACGACCGGCAGAAGGAGAAGCCTCGACAGGATCTTCAGCGGCAGGAAATCGAACCGGATGAACATGAAGAGGATGATCGAGATCAGCATGACGAACAGCAGGAACGACGTGCCGCAGCGCCGGTGCTCCTTCGAGCTTTTCATGACGTTTTCGACGGTGAGCGGCAGGCCGCTCTCGACGCACTTGATGCATTTATGCTCCGCGCCGTGATACATGAACGTCCGTTTG
>CAMZDH010000015.1 GCA_947305345.1 uncultured Lachnospiraceae bacterium
TCCCGTCTTCCGTCGTTTCCTTTTCCGGGAGCGTCGGTTCCGCGGTAGGTCCTTCGTCCGTTTCCGCTTCCGGGAGCGTCGGTTCCGCCGTAGGCGCTTCGTCCGCGGTCGTTTCCGTCCCGCGGTCTTCGGACGACTTCCGGTCAGGCTGCTCCGCTCCGCAGGAGATCAGGCAAAGAACGAGCGTCAGCGCGGTCAAAAGCGCTGCCGCCATGAGGATGCGGTTCTTCCCTGCCTGCCGTTTCATTCCGAGGATCTCCTGCCGTTCGTAACAAAATATTATACCAAAAAAGATTCTTCATGACAAGGCGTCTGCCGCGCCGTACCCTTCGATCTTTCCGGTGCGGAAGTCCTCCATGATCCGCGAGGTGAGGCTCATTTCCTTCGAGCGGTCCCGCAGCTCCGAGGGCGACAGAAAGACCGCGTCGGAAAGCTCGTCCGGATCGACCCTGACGCTCGCGTCGCCGTCGACCTCGCAAAGATATCCGAACAGAAGGGAACTCGAAAGCGGCCACGGCGCGCTCATGTAATAGCGGATGTTTTTGACCCGGAGCCCGGTCTCTTCGAAGACCTCGCGGCGTACCGCCTGCTCCGCCGTTTCCCCGGTCTCAATGTAGCCCGCGACGAGCGTCCCGTGGACGGCCGGCGAATACATGGAGCCGTTGTTCACCATCATGTGATGCGGATTGTAATGCGTGACCAGGAGCTTTCCTTCGTGGAAGACCCCGACGACGATGCTCGGGCAGATCTGCGGAAAGATCATGTTGTGACACTTCGGGCAGCGCATCATCCGCTCCCTTCCGTCGTGGACCGCCGGATGACCGCAGCGCCCGCAGTAGCGGTTCCGGTCGTACCAGCCGATCAGCTGCGCGCCGAGGAGCCCCGCGAACGATTCCGCCTGCGGCTCCTTTTTCCTGAGCTGATGATGCAGCGTCCTATAGCAGCCGGGAAGCGGCTCCGCATAGGCCGCGTCCATCGCGGTAAAATACCGCTTTCCTTCGATCGTGAAAAGATAGAGGAACTTCGGGAAGCTCCCCTCTTCCGGGAAGGAAAGCGCATTTTTCAGTTCTTCATAGGTCGGAAAGACCAGCGGCTCGATCGAGTGTACAAAAATGTCTTCTCCGCTGATCAGAAGCAGGGTGTCCCTGTCCCCGATCTCATACGGCGCGTAGGCCGCTTCGTATACGCCGTTCTTCAGTTCATGCAGCATGGACGGTTCCTTTCAGGGAGTCGGCGTTTTGCCGGCTCCGTCCGATAATGGTATTCTAAAAGCGTATCGGTCTCCCGGTAGCCAAGCGACTCGTAGAGGCGGATCGCTTCGGCATCGCTTTCATAAACGTTCAGCGCCGCGTCTTTAAAGCCCTCCTGACAAAGCGCCGCGCCCGCGTATTCGATCAATGCGGTCGCGTAGCCGCGCTGCCGGTACGGCTTCCTCGTCAGGATGTTTTCCGTCGCGGCAGCGCCCTTTCCCGCGGGCCAGGTCGTAAGGAAGGCAGCCGGAAAGTCCCCGTCCGCCGGTTTCAGCGCGTACAGCACGCCGCCGCAGTGGTTCAGACGGAAATCCATTTCATCCGCGGGGTCTTCGCTCCCGTAGGCTTCCGCGGTCGAAGCAAGATAGCGGTCGAGATCGCGGTCGTCCTTCAGGGAAAACGGCGCGATCGTAAAACCGCCCATCCGGACGGAAGGCGGGTACTTCTGAAAAGACCGCCGCATCCGCTTCATCCGGTCTTTAGCCGTAAAGCCAAACGACTCGATGAATGCCCGGTAAGCGCGGTCCTCTTCCCGGCACCAGAGCCTGAGAACGCCCGCGCGGTCGAAAAGCCAGTCAGTCTCAAGCGCTTCAAAGCGTTCGATCAGCGTTTGAAAGAGGCGCTCCGCGGCAGTCACGCCGAGGCGGCGCCTTGCGTTCACCGCGAATTCCAGATGGACGAACGCGCCCGGCCCGTTCAGGAGGTATCCCGCGCCGTAGACCCTGCCGCGTTCCGACGCGACAAAGCGGCTCGCCGGGATCACCCCGGCGTGCACTGCCATGGCCCTCGAGATCTCCGGATCCAGGGCCTCGACGGCCTCTTCATCGTACGTTTGATACGGCCGGACTTCCATCTGCCCTCACAACACCAGTTTTACGTACAAAAAACGGCCCAAAACGGCCATTCCGGCAATGAGCGCGATCAAAATCACGCCGAGAAGAATCAGCCGTAAAACCCGCCTTTTTTGAGGCATGGCGGCCATCCGTTCTTTTAAGAAGTCGTGGCGGCGCGAGGCCGCGACGAGACGGTAATGCGGTTTATAGAGCTTCCGGTATTCCCGCGAATGCGAAAGCACGGGATATCCGAGCGCGCGGTACCGGTTCACGAACTCCAGATAATCATTCCGCGTGAACACGAACGGCAGGCTGTCGATGAGCTCCGACGTCCGCCGGAGCAGCGCCTCAAGCCTTGCGTTCGACCCCTGCTTTTCTGCCGCCGAAGCGAGAAAATCCTCATTCAACGTCTCCAGCGGGTATTCCTTGGGATCGACCGCCGCGAGGTTTAAGCGGAGCATGCCGTTTCCGATCTCCTCGTAAAGCGGCATTTCCTCTTCGTATTCGACTTCGGCAAATTCGTTTTCGAGCGCTTCGAGGCTTTCTTCCGGCGTTCCCGAAAAATGCGCGGCCCCGAATTCGCTCTGATAGAGGAGCTTCACAAGATCCTTCGGCTGCATCAGGGGATACCGCCTAAGCTGCTCCTCCAAAAGTTCCTCTAAAGTCATTGCCGTGACTTCCGTCATGCGTCCAGTCCCTCGTAAAGATCCGCTTCCCAGGGGAAGTTCTTCCAGATGTTGTAATGCAGCCGGTGCATTTCCTCGGTGATCAGAAGCATCTTGCCGACCGACGGCTCGTCCGGACGGAATTCGTAATAGTCGCCGCCGACGTAGAGACCGAAGATGTCGGTCGCGACCTCGATGATCAGCGAATAGACCGTTTCATAGCTTAGATCGAACGAGAACGGTTCGCCGAGCTTCGTCCCGGTAAAATGAATGCCCTGATGATCGAACGTGATCACGCCGCGCCCGCAGGGCTCGCTCGCCTTCTTATCCGGGATCCAATGGTACGGCGGCACGTAGCCGAGCTCGACTTCGGTGCTGAAGCTGTAATCCGGATCCTTCCGGATCTCCCGGATGATGCCGTAGCGTTCCCAGCGGACCCATTTCGACGGGGATTCCGGCAGGACCGCGTCTTCCGTCAGCGGCTCGAACTCGTAATACGCGTTCACCCGTGCGCCGTTCCCGCAGGCCCGGCATTTGATCGTATCGCCGTGCGCGTCCATCGTGAGGTCTTTCCCGCATTTCGGACAGCGGAAGCAGATGTCGCTCAGGCGCTCGCAGCTCTGGTCCATCTTCGTCCATTTGAGGTGTTGCTTCTTCGTCCACTCGTATTCGTCGTGGCGGAACAGGGCGTTGATCTCGTCCTGGACCTCTTCGTCCGTCTTTTCGTCGAGCTGCTCCGGCGTATAGAGCAGGCGGAGCGTCGCCTCGGTCCGGTTGATGCGCTCGTCCAGGCAGACCTTCGTATTCGTGCAGTACTGCCCGCGGCATTCGATGTAATAGACCGGAATGCGGTAATGCTTGAGATAATGCCCGGTGCCCGGCACGATCGGCTGATTCGTGCCGTAGATCGAGCTCATGCCCTCCGGCGCGAAACAGACGCAGCCGCCCTGATTGATGATCGACTGCATCGCCTTCATGCCCGCGATGTCCTGCGTATAGTTTTTCTTCGGCAGGATCTGATTCAGTCGGAAGACCGTATGAAGATGGCTCCGGAAGAATTCGACGTAGCCCGCGACGATGTTCAGGCGCCTCGGATAGGTCGCCGCCATCATGTATGCGTGGTCGAGTCTCGACAGGTGGTTCCAGATCAGAAAGCACGCGCCCTTGCACTCATTGATGCCGTCAATGATCTTGATGTGCGGCTTGTATTTTTGCATGATGAACTTCCCCATCAGGAAGTAATAGATCCAGTAAAAGAACGGGTTCGGGATCTTGAATTTACGCTCCTTCAGTTTCTGCTGAAGCGTCTTTTTCTGCGCATTATTCTCTGCCATAAAAGAATCCCCCTTTTCGGAGTATTTTACCCGAAAAGGGGGAATAAATCAACATGAACATAAGGGCGCGGCAAGGTGTCCGCCGCCGTGTGGACCTATGCTTAATTCAGCACGATCACAGCAGTTTTTTCGCCCACTCCGTAACTTCCGCTTCGAGTTTCTCCACTTCCACGCCGCGGACCGCAAGGTTTTCGCCGATCACGGCGCCCTTGCAGGATTCCTTCATGCTCTCCGGCACGCCGCCGAGCCCGGAGCCCTCGTGCACCACGACGTAGTTCACGGTCTTTCCCGCGAAATCAAGACGCTCCAGCTGGGTATACATCGCCATCGGGTACAGGCCGTACCAGCTCGGGCCGACGACAAAGATCTTGTCGTAGGCCGAAATATCGTCGATGTAGGCCTTCAGCTCCGGACGGGCCTTCCGGTCCAGTTCCGGCTTCGCGACCAGCAGGGCGCCTCTGTAATCGACACCGTAGGATTTCACGGTCTCGATCTGGAAGGTGTCCGCGTCCATGACCTTCTGCAGGTACTCAACGACCCATTCGCCGCAGCCCTTCGCGAGATCGCGGACCATGCCGCCCACGTAGTTCTGTCCGCGTCTGGAATAATAAATGATGAGATTTTTTGCCATTGGATTCACCTCTTTTTTTCATGCTTTGCCGTTCTCCGGCAATGCCATTATAGATTTCTCTTGCGCTTCCGTCAAGTAGGACGGGGGAGATTCCCTTCCGCCTTCACTCCTTGAGCCCCGCGACGCCGTCGACCGGCAGCGAGAATGCGATGCCCTGCCCGCTGCTTTCGAGCCCGCAGTCCGTATAGACCGCGCGGAGCACGCTGTCCTTGATCTCCTTTTTCACGATGATGAGCGCGAGCTCCTTTTCCGGCTGGATCGCGATGCCGAGCTGCTTTTCGAGCTGCGCGTTCGCGGTCCCGCGGGCGCGGAGGATCGTGCCGCCCCGCGCGCCGGCTTTCTTCGCCGCGTCCATGACGTCCTGGGAATGGCCCGCATTGATGATGCAGACGATCAGTTCAAAATCACTCATTGATTCTCTCCTTTTACGACATCGGCGTCGCCGCTTAAGAAACCGAACACCAGCTTCCCGATCACGCTCGTGAACGGCACCGCGACCGCAATGCCCTTTCCGTTCCGGATCGTTGAAAACTTGTCTTCCAGCCCCGAAAGGATCCGCTGCAGGCGGTCTTCCCGGACCACGCTGAAAATGACGGACTTATCGTTGTTGTCGAGACCGAGGTACTCCAGGACCTCCTGCTTTGCCGTCCCGTGGGCGAGCGTCGACAGCTGCAGGTTCGACGACCCGCGCACCTCGAGATAATCGAGATAAAAGATCTCTTTCTCCTTCGGAACGATCGTGATCAGGAGCTCCAGCTTGATCGGTGACAGATTTTTGATCTCTTTCGTCATCGAAGCACCTCACTCAAAATAAATGATCTGCGCATCGTCGGCGGAGATGATCCGTTTCATCGCCGCGCGGCGCCGGAGCGCATTTTTGACAATGGATCTGAACCCGAGCGTCTGGATCGTGATGAGCGGGGTCATCGCGACCATGGCGACCACGCCGAACGCGGACGAGAGCACGCTCTCCGGCCCGTTCAATGTCGCGCAGGCGCCGATCGCGAGCGGCAGGATGAAACTCGACGTCAGCGGTCCGCTCGCGACGCCGCCGGAGTCAAACGCGATCGAGGTATAGATGCCCGGCACGAACAGCGACAGTCCGAGCGAGATCAGGTATCCCGGGATCAGATAATAGAGGATCGAGAATCCGAAGACGATGCGGATCACCGAGAGCGCGATCGAGATGCCGACGCCGATCGACAATGCGATCATCATCTGACGCTTCGTGATCGCACCGCTCGTCACGGCCTCGACCTGGCCATTCAATACGTGTACGGCCGGCTCCGCAAGCACCGTCACCATTCCGAGAATGAACGCACATCCGGTGAGCCAGGCGGGACTTCGTCCGGCAAGCTCTGTGCCGAGCTTAAAGCCGACCGGCATGAATCCGAGCGCGGCCGCCGCAAGGAACAGCACAAGACCCGTGAACGTATAGGCAAGCCCGATCGCTAGCCGGAGCAGCGTCCGCCACGAAAGCTTCAGGAAAATGAACTGAAGGATCAGGAAAAATGCGGCGATGAGGAGGAGCGACTTGCCGACTTCCTTTGCGGAAGTCCAAAGCTGCAGGAAGACACGCCCCGCGCTGAAGCCCTCCATCGAATAGTCCGCCATTTCATAAGTCAGCGTGCCCTTCGAGAAGAGCGACAGGATCAGGACCGCGACGATCGGGCCGACCGAGCAGAGCGCGATCGTGCCGAACGAGCTTTCCGACGCCTTCTTGCCGCCGACGGTCGCGGCGATCCCGATGCCGAGCGCCATGATGAACGGCACGGTCACGGGACCGGTCGTCACGCCGCCGGAATCAAAGGAAAGCGCGAGAAGATCGCCTTTCCCCATCTGCAGCGCCAGCGCCGCAAGAGAAAACATCAGCATATAGAAAAACAGGAGGAGCGTCGACAGCGCTTTTCCGGAATAGATCTTCGCGATCGCGATCATGAGAAAGATCCCGACGCCGCCGCCGATCGCAAGGGTCAGGACCGTCGGGTTCATGACCGTACGGACCTGCGACGACAGCACCGCAAGATCCGGTTCCGCGACCGTGATGAGCAGCCCCATAAAAAACGCGATGACGAGGAGCCGCCGCATTTTACCGCTTTTCGACAGACTGTTGCCGACGTATTCGCCCATCGGCGACATCGAAAGGTCCGCGCCGAGGTTGAATAATGCCATCCCGACGGTCAAAAACACCGCGCTCGCCGCGAAGACGCCCCGCTCCGCCCATGTGAGCGGCGCAAGCGGCGTAAACGAGACGATGAGCACGATCGCGGCCACCGGCAGCACCGAAAACGCGGATTCCTTCAGTTTGTTGACGATTGCTTTCTTCAAGCGGTTTGTTTCCGTTCTTTCTGTCTTCTGCCGACCGGTCAGTCCGCGGCCTCGGCTTCCGCCTCATAGAACGCGTGGATCTCCCGGCTCAGAAGGTCGATGTTGTAGAAATCCGTATAGTCCGGTATTTCAACAATGTACTGCCCATCCTCGTCAGGCTGGACCGTCGACAGGCTGTACGGGCTTTTGATCATCATCGTTTTGTCCTCAATGAGGTCGCCGTCGGCCGGTATGCCCCCGTCGATGTTGTTTTCAAAGTTTTCATCATAAAAGATGCCGATCCCGGAGGACATCTGATAATTGAGCCCCTCCAGGGTGCTGTTGCACTGCACCGTGCAGGCACCGCCGCCGCTCTGTTCGCCAAGGACCATGAACCCTGCCTCCTTCGCGACGGCCGCCATGATGTTAGCGCAGGAAAACGAGAAGGAACTCGTCAGGATCGCAAAGTTGAAGCTGTACTGTTTTTCCAGATCCTTCTCGTCGATGACGCCATCGAAATTCCGGTCAATCTCATAGACCTCGGTAATGCATTGATCGGTCAGGCGGTTTTTGAAATGCATCGTTGCTTCCGTCTTGCCGGTAAACAGGCAGAGGATGGCCGCAAGAACATCCAGAGAGCCTCCGCCGTTGTTCGAGATGTCTACGACAAAATTCTTGATTTCCGGATCAGCCGCTGCTTTTTCCAGCGCGTCATAGACGATCAGCACGGGATCGTCGAACGCCTGCTCTCCCGAGGGCAGCTTCGGATCGCCGTTTTCGTCTTTCTCGCCGTAAACGCCTTCCCAGACCTTGCTCATGTTTTCGTTGAGGAAACTGTCAAGGACACAGACTGCGGTATCGCCTTTTTTCACATAAGTTGCCCCGTGATACATTTGCTCCCGAAGCTGTTCGCGGATAGAGAACCCAAGGAGTTTCATGATCGTTTCGTCCAATGCCTTTGCGTAAGCGATCGCGATGTCCATATGCTGTCCCATAATGTTCTGGAAACGCGCATAGAGTTCCGGCTCGTCGCTCAAGTAGGCCTCAAGAGGTATGATGATGCTCTGCATCGAGGTATGCCCGCCGTCATACAGCAGCGCATCCAGCCCGACGACGCCGATCAGGTATTCCATCCAATCCGTCGATTTCAGCAGTTTTTTCACGTCTTTTCCCATCGGCCCGTAAGCGTCCAGCGCCTCATCCAGGCCCATACCCTTTTCAAAATACGGGTCTAAACGGGTCCGCCCCGGCACACCGAAGCCGAGATCGATCGCGAAGCACAGTTCATTGTAGGAGTATTCGGCCGTCTTTTCGTCCCGGTTTCCTCTCAGCACCTCGACGCTGAACTGAGGATACTCGTCCGGATTGTTGTTGAAAAGATCCTGAACCCACAGCCGGTCGCCGGTCAGCGTGACGTAATTGTACGCGGCGTCCGTATAAAGATCCGAGAGCGTCACCACCGGAAAATACAGTTTTCCGCCCTCCTGGCGGAGGTCGATGCCGTATTTGCCAAAGTCCAGATCGATCGGAGAGGCTTTGTCATATTCCACGGACTTGACGCGGGCATAGGGCTGGCCGTCATAATAGCCGTTTTTCATGTCTTCCTGCAGAATCCCCATAAGATTCGTGAACTCCATCAGGTCTTCCGCACGGAGTGTTTCCTCAGCTGCGTCAATGACGGCGCTGTAGCCTTCCGGATTCGTGATGGTGAAAACATCGCCCTTTCGCTGAACCGTCAAGGCTTTTTCCGGAAAGAAGAGGTGATAAAAGTCCTCGATGCAGATATAGGGTATCTCCGGAAGATCTTCGAAAACCATGAGTTCCGCGGTCTCATCCGTCTCCGCGTTTTTACGGTAGACAGAAACGGTCTTCACCGTCCCTGGCGCGTGCTCTTCGAGCGGGATCTCCGCTTCGGTCTCTTCCGCCGTCGTCTCTGGCGCCGTGGTTTCCGGTGCTGTTGTTTCCTCAGGCGTCGTACAGCCTGCGGGCAAAGTGATGAGTAAAAGCGCCGACAGCAAAATGGCAATGAGTTTTCTGAATGTCATCCGGGGGTCCTCCTTTTGATGCCCGAACGGGCAATTGTGGCTTATTTGTACGGATTCTCCGTCACCTGCCAGGGGTTGTCAAACGCGCCCTGTACCGCGGCCTTCAGTCCTTCAACGAGCGCCGGATCCTCGAAACTCTTCGCGTAGTCCGGCGGGATGAATTCGAGCGTGCTGACGTCAAGGTCTGAAATGCATTTTGCGGCCATCAGCGCGCCGAGATAATACCCGAGGTCATAACTCAAATGCCCGATGTCGTCCCGGAGGATCCACGGGCCCTCGTCCCCGAATTTGCTGGTCCTGAAATTCTGGACCGCCGTCCCGAGCGGGATCACGAATTCGAGATCGGGGTGGTTCTTCATCGCGATCTTCGTCGCATTGATGATCGCCTCGAACATCTTCATCTGGCTGCCCTCAAACAGCTGGAGGAACGTGCCGCGGTGCTCGTTGTCCTCATTCTCCTGCCAGGCCCAGGTCATGTTCCAAAGGAAATGCGCGTTCGGCTGGAAGGAGCGGACGTGCTTCATGACCTCCGTGAGCCGCGCTTCGATCTTGTCGGGCGTGGCCATTTCCATGTTCGGGACGTTGAACGTGATGTAGTCCCACTGGGTCATGCGGAGCGCC
>CAMZDH010000016.1 GCA_947305345.1 uncultured Lachnospiraceae bacterium
TTGAACAGATCATACGTTACACATTGCCCGGCTCAGACGCCGAACGGACGCTGATCCTGATTCGGAAGGTACAGCCGACACCTGAGCGTTATCCCAGAAAGGCCGGGAAGCCCGAAAAGACCCCGATTCTATGAGCGTTGTTCCACGTGGAACATCAGGCGCTATATATCTTTTAGTAGATTATTCCCCTTACCTATGCTATAATAATATCAACTGTGGCGGAAACGCGTAGAACGGCCGCCATAGCGTCATTACCATACGGGAGAATGCATATGGGACGCGTTATTGCAGTTGCAAACCAAAAAGGCGGCGTCGGAAAGACGACGACGGCCGTCAATTTATCCGCGGCGCTTGCGGCGCGCGGTAAAAAGGTGCTTCTGATCGATCTGGATCCCCAGGGCAACGCAACGAGCGGCCTGGGTGTCGATAAATTTCAGCAAAACACGGTCTATGACCTACTGATCAATGACGTCAAGGCGGCATATTGCATCCGGAAGGAAGTCTCGGAAGGTCTCGACCTGATCCCCTCGACGGTGGATCTTGCCGGCGCGGAGATCGAAATGCTGGACATCGACCGGCACGAATTCATTTTGAAGCGGAAGATCCGCGGGGTCGCCGATAATTACGACTATATTCTGATCGACTGCCCGCCGAGTTTAACGCTTCTGACGGTCAATGCGCTGACGACGGCGGACTCCATTCTGATCCCGATCCAGTGCGAGTTCTACGCGATGGAGGGACTGACGCAGCTGATGCACACGATCCAGCTCGTCCAGAAGAAGCTGAATCCTGCGCTCAGTGTGGAAGGCGTGGTCTTTACGATGTTTGATGCGCGGACCAATCTGTCACAGCAGGTGGTCGACAGCGTTCGGGAGTATTTAAGGGAAAAGGTATACCGTACGATCATTCCGAGAAGCGTCCGGCTTGCGGAAGCGCCGTCGCACGGGATGTCGATCTTAGAGTATGATCCGCGTTCTCCGGGCGCGGCGGCCTATCTGAATCTGGCGGACGAACTGATGACGTTCCACGTGGAACCATCGAATGCGCAGTAAAACGAGGAGTGCGATATGGCAGTAAAAAATAAAGGGCTTGGAAGAGGCTTGGGCACGCTGCTCGGCGAGGTTGCGGACTTAAACCGTAAAGCGCCCTCAGCAGCCGGCGAAACGCCTGAAAAGGGAGAGGTATCGGTAAAGATCCGTTTGGTCGAGCCGAACCGCAGCCAGCCGCGAAAGGACTTTTCCGAGGCGGAACTCAACGAACTTGCGGATTCGATCCGTGTTCACGGCGTAATCCAGCCGCTGATCGTTGTGAAAAAGGGCGAGCATTACGAGATCGTCGCGGGCGAACGCCGCTGGCGCGCCGCGAAGCTCGCGGGATTAAAGGAGGTTCCGGTTCTGATCCGGGACTATACGGACGCGCACGCCGCTGAAATTTCCCTGATCGAGAACATTCAGCGTAAGGATCTGAATCCGATCGAAGAAGCCGAAGCCTACCGCGCGCTGATCGAAGAATATCAGATGACGCAGGAAACCCTGTCGGAACGCGTTTCCAAGAGCCGGGCGGGCATTACGAACGCGCTTCGTCTTTTGAAGCTGCCGAAGGACGTTCAGGCGTATCTTGCAGCCGGCACGCTTTCGACCGGGCACGCGAAGGTCATTTTGGGGCTCGATTCCGCCGCCGCGCAGTCCGAAATTGCGAAGCAGGCGGTCGAAAACCGCTTAAGCGTCCGGGAAGTCGAACGGCTCGTCGCGTCTTACGGCAGGAAAAAGAAGCCCGTAAAGCCGAAAAAGGTGACGAAAAACGCGGTCGCCTATGAAGAGGCGGCGCATGCGCTTCAGCAAAAACTCGGCACCAAGGTCCGCATCAAACGGACGGGCGACAACAAGGGCACGATCGAGATCGATTTTTATTCGTTAGAGGATTTTGAGCGGATCTCCGCCCACGTGAACTGAGGAGGCTCCATGAATTTCTGGGAATCCATGAAGGCGTTTTACCTGAACGCGGCGCCTTATATGCTGCTTGCCGGCATCGTCATCACGCTGTTCGCGATCATTTTGATCGCGGTGCTGATCGGGAAGCAGAACCGCCTGAAAAAACGGCTGGACCGGTTCCTTCGCGGCTCCGACGGCGCGTCGCTCGAAGAGCGCCTGCAGAAGGTCATCGACGACAACCAGCGGGTCAAGATCCAGTTGAAGAACAACATCAACGAGATCGTCAAGCTGAACGATGAAATGCTGACCGCCTATCGGAAGATCGGCGTCGTGAAGTTCAACGCGTTTCCGGGTATGGCCGGCAAGGTGAGCTCTTCGATCTGCCTGTTAAACAATGAAAACAACGGCGTCATCATCAATTCCATTCACGGACAGGAGGGCTGCTACACCTACGTGAAGGAGATCATGAACGGAAAATCGATCACCGCGCTGACGAAGGAAGACGAAGAAGCGCTGAAGATCGCGTTGGAAATGGAACTTTAAGAAGGGACCCTTGCAGCATCAGCCGTAACCGGAAGCCATGAGCGCTTTGAAATACAAGAAAAAACCATACGTCGTATTGAACGTCGCCTTGACGATCGTCTTTTTAATCTTTCTCGTCACGGCGTCGACCTTTTTCGTACTTGCGATGAAGCCGATCTATACGCTTCTCGTGGATCTTCTGAAGATCCCGGAGACTTCGGGCTATTCGAGGGAAGTCTGCCTTCGGAATTACAGCGCCCTCATCGATTACAACATGTTCTGGGGGCCGAAGGTACTGGATTTTCCGGACCTTGCGATGAGCATGAGAGGCGCGATCCATTTTAAAGAAGTTAAAGAGATCTTTGTCATCATGCAGTACGCGGCGATGGGGAGCCTCGTCCTGTTGGTTCCGGGCATTCTCCTCGCAAACAAAAAGAAGACCTACTGGTGGCGAAAAGCGGCGATCATCGCGGCACTTGTGATCATCGCGGTCGTCGGCGCAGGACTCGTCTTCGACTGGGAAGGGACGTTTACGCTGATGCATAAACTCCTTTTCAACAACGATTACTGGATCTTCAGTCCGGCAGCGGATCCTGTCATCAACATCCTTCCGGACGCGGTCTTTTTAACGGACGCGGCACTGATTCTTGCGCTGATGGCCCTCGGGCTCATCGCGGCAGGCATCGTCTACGCGGCGCGGACCGGGAAGGGACGAAAACCGCACACACGCCCGGTAAAAAATGCGGCATCTTCAAAAGAGCGCTCCGGGAAAAAATAAGAGACGTCAGGTAAAAACATGGGGAAACTGTATTATCTCATTGGAAAAAGCTCTACCGGCAAGGACACGATCTTCAACGAGCTCCTGGAAGACCGGGACCTTGGCCTTCAGAAAATCATTCAGTATTCGACGCGCCCGATCCGGGATCACGAGACCGAAGGCGTGCAATACCATTTTATCGATGAAGTCAAGCGGAAGGCCCTCGAAGAAGCCGGCAAGATCATTGAGCAGCGGGATTACCATACGGTGCACGGCCTCTGGTCGTACATGATGGTCGACGACGGCGCGGTGGACCTCTCCGGCAGGCAGGATTATCTTGCGGTCGGCACGGCGGAATCTTATCAAAAGGTCCGTGACTATTTCGGGGAAGCTCGCGTCATACCGATCCAGATCGAGGTCGAGACGGGAGAGCGGCTGTACCGCGCGATCCTCAGGGAGCGAAACTCCGATCACCCGAAATATGCGGAAATGTGCCGACGGTTTCTGGCGGACGAAGCAGATTTTTCCGATGAAAACCTGAAAAAAGCAGGTCTGATGGACGAAAACGGCGCGAGAAGGAATCTCGTCTGGAACAACGACATGGAAGAATGCGTCGCTGAGATCCGGGGCTTGATCGAAAAGGATCGGAAACCTCAGGGGAAAAGAAGGTAAAGCTTCGTTAAACCCAGCAAACACAGGCCAGAGAGACGCCAAAAAGAAGTGCAAGAAGACCGATGGACTATAACGATCGCATTTTGAATAATCTGCTGGAGATTGCCGGAACGGGCCGCGCGGCCAACGCGTACCTCCTGACCGGCGGTACGGCAGAGGCGCGCTACCGCATTGCCCGCGCATTCGCGGAGGCGCTTGTCGCATCCCCTGCGGACCTCATCGAACCGCCGCACGAAAAGCCGCACCTCTTCTCCGTCGAGGACGTCCGGACGGGTATCAACGATTCGGTCGCGATCCGGCCGTACGGCGGGAAAAAGAAGGTATACCTCATCAAGGACGCGGCGCTGATGAACGAACAGGCGGAAAACGCGTTATTAAAGACCCTTGAGGAACCGCCCGCCTACACCGTGATTCTGCTCCTTTCCGAGAGTGAAGCGGTGTTTTTGCAGACGATCCGGAGCCGGGCCGTGAAGATCACGCTTTCAGAAGGGCGTGAAGCCGGGGAAGCGGCGGAGGAGACGGTATCTTCGGAGACCCTTGAAGCGGTCGCCGCCTTTTTACGGCAGGGGACGGACGTAAAAGGGGTCGCCGCCGTCGCATTATCGAAGCAGATCGCCCGGGAACGGGGCACTTCGGAGGGCGGCAGCGCGCATCGGATGCAGCCGGTCTTCAAGATGTTCCGGGAATGGTTCCGGGACGTCCTGGTCGTCAAAAGCGGCGGGAGGAAGGACCTGCTTCTTCGGCCGGACCGCTGGAATGAACTAGAAAAAACCGCCGCGCACCTTCGATTTGAGCAGGCGGAACAGATTATTAAGGCGATCGACGTCGCGGAAAAGCGGCTCGAGAGCAACGTCAACTTTGAGGGGACCGTGGACGCCATGCTCCAGACGGTCATCAGAATTTATGAGGAGGACCAATGAAGACAGTCATCGGCGCTTCATTGAAGCATCAGTGCAAACTGTATTACTTTGACTCGGGACAGCTCGAACTGAAGCGGGACGATCACGTCATCGTCAGCACCGCGCAGGGCAAGGAATTCGCGACCGTCGTGCTGCCCCCGCACGAGCTGCCGGACGAAAAGATCCCCGGCGAATTAAAGCCGGTGCTTCGGATCGCGACGGAAGCGGATTACAGCCAGCTCGCGTTAAATGAAAAGAACGAGCGGGACGCGATCCGCATCTGCAAGGACCGCATTTCGATCCATAAGCTCGAGATGAAGCTGATCCGCGCGGAATACGCATTTGACCGCACGAAGCTCACTATCTTCTTTACGGCGGACGGGCGTGTGGATTTCCGCGAGCTCGTCAAGGACCTCGCGGGCATTTTCAGGACGAGGATCGAGCTGAGGCAGGTCGGTGTCCGCGATGAAACGAAGCTGCTTGGCGGCATCGGCGTCTGCGGGCGGGAACTCTGCTGCGCGACATGGCTGCCGGATTTCGTGCCCGTGACGATCAAAATGGCGAAGGAGCAGAACCTGTCCCTGAATTCCGCGAAGATCTCCGGCATGTGCGGCCGCCTGATGTGCTGCTTAAAGAACGAGGCCGAAACGTACGAGTATCTGAACGCGAAGCTTCCGGACGTCAATGCGGAAGTCCGGGCGAAGGACGGAACGGTCGGCACGGTCAAATCTGTCAATGTTCTCTTGCAGCGCGTCACGGTCTATGTGGACGTCGGAAAAGACGAACGCGAGGAGCGGGAATATCCGGTCGAGGAGTTGACCTTCAAACCCTCCAAAAAGAAGGAACGGAAGCTTTCTCAGGAGGAAGAAAAGGAACTGAAGGCGCTCGAGGGCCAGGAAAACTGACAGAAGAACGCGATGGACGTGGAGGTAAAGCCCGGCGAACGGGTGGATGATCTCGGACGGGGCGGCTTTCGGATCCTGCAGGACCCGAAAAACTTCTGCTTCGGCATCGACGCGGTCCTGCTTTCGTGGTTTTCCCGCGTGAGGAAAAATGAAGAGGTCATGGACCTTTGCAGCGGGACCGGCATCGTCCCGATCCTAATGCGGGCGCGGTACGGCGAAGGCCGGTATACCGCATTGGAGCTCCAGGAAGCGATGGCCGGCATGGCGGCGCGTTCCGTTCAGATGAACGACCTCGGCGACTGCATTCAAGTCGTGCAGGGGGACGTCAAGACCGCTTCGGCGCGGTTCGGACGCGGGAGGTTTGACGTCGTCACCGTGAATCCGCCGTACCGGAAGGCGGGAAACGGCAAGGAAAACCCGGAAAAGGCGCTTGCGCTCGCGCGGCATGAGATCGCCTGCACGCTGGAAGACGTGATCCGGGAGGGCGCTGCGCTTTTAAAGCCCCGCGGCCGGTTTTATCTCGTGCATCTTCCGGAACGGCTGCCGGAGATCATGACGCTTCTCGCCGCGAACGGCCTCACGCCCGAGCGGCTTCAAACGGCGCATTCCCGGGAGGACGCACCGGCGGCGATGGTGTTTGTCAGCGCCGTCAAGGGCGGACGGAACACGCTCCTGGTCGAGCCGCCCGTCATCATTTACGGGCCGGATGGCAATTATACGGAAGAGATCCGGCGTATTTACAGCGAATAGGAAAGACAATGGCAGGCACGTTATACCTTGGGGCAACCCCGATCGGCAACCTCGGCGACATCAGCGCGAGGGCGGGCTAAGTGTTTAAAAACGCTGACCTCATCGCGGCGGAAGACACGCGGAACACGATCCGGCTCCTGAATCACTTTGAGATCCACACGCCGATGACCGCCTACCATGAATACAACCGTTTCGACAAGGCGGACGAGCTCGTCCGGCAGCTCCTGGAAGGGAAAACCGTCGCCTGCGTGACGGACGCCGGCATGCCGGGAATCTCGGATCCCGGCGAGGTGCTGGTCGAAAAGGCGCGCGCTGCCGGCATTTTCGTGACCTGTGTCCCCGGGCCCAATGCGGCACTGACGGCGCTCGTCATCTCGGGCCTCCCCACCCGCCGCTTCCGTTTCGAGGGGTTTTTACCCGAGGAAAAGAAGGAGGCCGGGCCGTTATTGGAGGAACTGAAGCAGGACACGGCGACGCTGATTTTTTACGAGGCGCCGCATCGGCTGAAAAAGACGGTCGGCATTTTGCTGGAAGCGCTCGGCGACCGGAAGGCCGCGTTCTGCAGGGAACTGACGAAAGTACATGAAGAAGTGAAGACGATGACGCTTTCGGAGGCGGCCGCGTATTATGAGGAAAATGCGCCGCGCGGCGAATTCGTGGTGATCGTCGAAGGCGCGGATCCGGAAAGCGCGCGGGCCAGGGAAGCATTGTCCTGGCAGGAACTCAGCATCGCCGAGCACGTCGCATTTTACGAAAAGGCGGGGCTCGACCGGAAGGACGCGATGAAAAGGGCCGCGGAGGACCGCCAAATCCCGAAACGCGCCGTATATCAGGCACTTCTCGACGAAAAACAGTTGCTTTTTTGAAGAACCTGTTGTAGAATAACAGCGCATTCCAAAAGCGTGGCGTCTTAGCCAAGCGGTAAGGCATGGGTCTGCAACACCCTGATCGCCGGTCCGATTCCGGCAGACGCCTTTTGGGACGCGGGCGGGTTCCGTAACGTAAGGTTCGGGGCCCGCTTTTTTGTAGCACAACGTGCGGAGTGTTCGCCGGGTGTTAGCACCGACAAAAAAGGAGAATGCATGGCAGAGCGGAAATTCATCAGCAAACTCAAAGGCAACGAGCCGTGGCTCGAATCGCTTGCCGCGTACGTGTCGCAGCATTACATGCCGCTTGAGGCCGAGCCGGATTTGTCGATGTGCGTTCAGGAGGCGGAAGCCGTCGTTTATGAGAACGCCGCCCGAGAAGAACGTCCGGCAAAGACGGGACTGGTCCGGAAGAACGCACGCGAGCGGAAGAACGTCCTGCATTTAATGCCGACTCAGACGCAGGAGGACACCTACGGGGCAGCGCCGCAGGCCGGCGGGGCGGCGCGGGAGCCTGCCGGGCATTCCAACGCGGACATCGAGCGGGCGCTCAGGGACCTGGACGAAAGCTTTTCCGAAATGTTGCTCCGAAAGATCGACGAAAAGGGCATCAAGGACGCGGACTGTTATAAAAAGGCGCTCGTCGACCGGAAACTCTTTTCGAAGATCCGGAGCGACCGCCTGTATCGCCCGAGCAAACCGACCGTGATCGCGTTCGCGTTTGCGCTGGAGCTGCCGAAGGCGGAGGCGGAGAGCCTTTTAAGAAAAGCGGGCTTCGCCCTGTCGAGAAGCAGCAAGTTCGACGTCATCGTCGAATGTTTCTTAAACGACGCGCATTACAGCCTGGACGACCTGAACGAGGCGCTTTACCGCTACGATCAGCCGCTCGTCGGCTACGGATCCGGCAACTGAACGGTTTTCAAATGTCGCATGACAGGCGACCACTTCCCCTCCGGGGCAGGATAAGATGCAGTCACGATGAAACACGGACTGCATCTTATTTTTTACCAATATAGGAGGAAATGATCATGAAGGAAACGAAAAAAGCGGCAGAGGTCCTGACGGAAACGAATGCGAAAACGGAACATCAGGCGAATGCGGAAACGAAAAACGACGCGACGGAGCTCGTTTTCATTCTCGACCGGAGCGGCTCGATGGGCGGACTGGAAAGCGATACGATCGGCGGCTTCAACGCATTCATTGAAAAGCAGCGGAAGGATCAGGGCGAATGCTATGTGACGACGGTCTTATTCGATAACGTGAGCGAGACGATCCACGACCGGATCCCGCTGAAGGACGTTCCGAAGATGACGGGACAAGAGTATCAGGTCCGCGGCTGCACGGCGCTTATCGACGCGCTCGGCGGCGCG
>CAMZDH010000017.1 GCA_947305345.1 uncultured Lachnospiraceae bacterium
CGCCGGCGGGGCCCATCGTTTCGCCGAAAATACCGACGATGCTCGTGTATTCCTTGAAGCCGCCGATGAAGCCCGTGATGACGACGTAGGCGATCATCGGGGAAAGAAGCGGGACCGTGATGCGCCAGAACGTGCGGGCGCGGGAGGTGCCGTCGACCTTCGCCGCTTCATAATACTGCTTGTTGACCGACTGGAGACCGCCGAGCAGGATCAGGATCTTGAACGGCAGCGCGTTCCAGACGATGTAAATGATCATGACGATGATGTTGCTCGTGTACGTCGATCCGGCATTGATCCAGTTGACGTAGAACGAACTGTTGCCGGTAATGAACTGCAGGAAGTTGTTGACGATGCCGGCGGACTGGATCGTCGTGATGCCGGTCGCGTTGCCGACGATGTTGAACATCGCGGCGAAGACCATGCCGATCGCGATCGAGTTCGTGACGTACGGCAGGAAGAAGATCGTCTGAAGAAACCGCTTCAGGGGTCCGATCGAATTCAGCGCGACCGCGATGAGCAGCGCCAGCATCGTCGAGACAGGAACCGTCGTAAAGCAGAGGATCATCGTCGTTTTCAGGCAGGAAACGAACTTCTTGTAATTGACGACTTCCGCGAAGTTGCCGATGCCGAACGCGAACTTCTCGCCCCCGACCGCGGACATCGTGTCGTATCCCTCGAGGAAAGCGATCCGGACCGTATTGATGATCGGCCAGACGGTGAAGATCCCAAGCAGAACGATCGCCGGCAGCAGATAGATCCATGCTTTCCATTTATCAAAGCTTTTTGCTATCTTCTTGAACATGACGCACCTCACAGAAGCCTTTCTTCCGTTTCACCGTCAAAGATGAAGAGCTTCGCGGGCTTGATCGAGAACCGGATCGTGTCGGTACCGACGAGCGGCTTTGCCTCGGCGGAAATGATCGAGCGGACGGTCGGCGTCAATGCGTCCTCGTGTGTCGAGACGACGCTGATGTCGCGGCCCATGACGTCGACGCCCTGGACCTTGCAGCAGAGCGGGCCGTTTTCATCGATCACGAAGCCCTCCGGCCGGATACCGACGAAAACCTTCCGGTCGCTGATGCCGGGCGTGTCCTGCAATACGGAACCGCCGACGTAGAGTTTGCCGCCGTTCACCTCGCCCTTGAAAACGTTGATCGGCGGCGTGCCGAGGAACTTCGCGACGAAGAGGTTGATCGGATTGTCGTAGACGTCCTGCGGTTCGCCGATCTGCTGCACGACGCCAAGTTTCATGACGACGATGAAATCCGAAATGGACATCGCCTCTTCCTGGTCGTGCGTGACGAAGATCGTCGTGACGTTCGTTTCACGCTGGATCCGGCGGATCTCCTCACGGGTCTGCAGGCGCAGACGGGCGTCAAGGTTGGACAGCGGCTCGTCGAGAAGCAGCACCCGCGGCGCCTTGACGAGCGCGCGGGCGATCGCGACACGCTGCTGCTGGCCGCCGGAAAGCTCTGACGGTTTCCGGTCCAGAAGCTCATCGATCTGCACGAGCTTCGCGGCGTCTTCCGTGCGTTTTAAGATCTCGTCCTTCGAAAGCTTCTGATCGCCCTTCAGGTTCTGCAGCGGGAACATGATGTTCTGCTTCACCGTCATATGCGGATACAATGCATAGTTCTGGAAGACCATGCCGATGCCGCGTTTTTCCGGCGGAAGTTCCGTGATGTCCTCATCGCCGAAAAAGATCTGGCCGGAGGTCGGCTTCTGCAGACCGGAGATCATGTAAAGCGTCGTCGACTTTCCGCAGCCCGAAGGTCCGAGGAGGCCGATCAGCTTGCCGTCCGGGATCTCGAAATCGAAATTGTTGACGGCGATGACTTCCTTCTTCTCCTTCTTGTTGCGGCTCGGAAAGATTTTCGTCAGGTTTTTCAAGACAACTTTCATAGGGCTTTTCTTCCTTCTTTCTATATTTTTACATTATCGCATTGTTTCGAACGGTTTCTCGCGCGTCACTTCTGGAAATCGTGGTAGGCCGCGGTGCCCTCCCGGACCGCTTCCTCATGCTTCGCGGTCTTGTAGGCGATCATCTCCGCCTCGGTATCAAAGATCTTCTGACTGTCGAAATCGACGACGACCGTCATCGCGATCAGGTCGTGGATCGGACAGTTGTTCTTCGTCGCGATGATGAGCACCAGGTTCACGATCGGGACCAGCACGAGGAGGATCAGCATTAGAATGTCAACCTTGCCAAAGAAAAATATATTGATCAGAATGAACGCCGGGATCATCGTTTCGATCGCGTACTTCCCGAGGATCGCGCGGATGAACATCACGGGTCCGGAGGCCTTGACAAAATTGTTCCGCATGACCGCGAGCCCGAAGACCCGCTTCCCGAGCGTCCGCCCGTGCTTCAGGATCAGCGGCAGAACGAATTCAAAAATCAGGATCGCCAGAAGGAGCGAAAACGTGACGATCAGAACTTCAAGATTGATGAGGAGCATAGAGAGCCGCATCGCGTCTGCGGCACGTTCATCGCCAGAGGCGGCGTCATAGCGTGCCTTCATTTCCTCGTCAAACGCATTGTACTCCTGTTCCGTCGTCGGAAAGGAAATGCCGTACTGTTCCTCGATCGAGGTACGTATTTCCTCGTAGGCTTCCAGCTTTCCGTCGTAACCGAAGATCAGGGAGAACAGCACCGCGAACAGCACCGCCGCGATCGAGACCACGATGATGTCCAAAAGAAGCGCGGAGATCCGCTTCCAGATATTCCCTTTTTGAACGTCCAGGCCCATGCTCCGATCCTAGTTTCATAAAAAAAGTTGCATTCAGGACGTTCGTCCATGAATACAACTTCAGCGGGTAGAATGGCTCCGGCACAGTTCCGCGCCTGCGGTCCCCTGCCACGTTTCAACCGTATTGATCACGATACCGGTCATTATTGGTGCTTCCTTCCCCTTGATAATTTGGTTTCAAATTATCAGTTTCATTGTAAAGGATGAGGCACAAAAAGTCAATGATTTTGGGCACGTTCGGCGATAGGAAAATATGGTAAAAACAAGAGGTTTGACAGCCTGCGGCGCGCGCCGGCCGACTTCAAATACCGCCCATTTTTAGGGCTATCTTTTCTCCGCGTTTCATAGTATAATGAATGAACCACGTACAAATCGCGTGCAAGAGCGCCGGAGGCAGCATGGGAGAAGGGGAAAAAGAAACATTCTATTACAAAGATTTCCGTCTGCGTGACATCGGAAAGCCCCGCTACCGGCACGTCTTCATGGTCCTCTGGTGGGCGGTCTATTCGCCGATCTTCATGCTGGTCGGCAAGCACGCCTACGAGACCGGCATCTATACGGTCATCCACTCAGCGCTCGACGACATGATCCCGTTTCAGGAGGGCTTCATTCTCTTTTACGATCTTTGGTACGGCTTTGTCGCCGGCATGCTGGTCTACGCGCTGCTCTTCGATGTTCAGGCCTATAAAAAAGGCATGTGGTCGTTCATCCTGTTCTTCACGTCGATCCTGATCGTCTGCATCGTCTTTCCGAACGGCCACGACTTTCAGCCGAAGACGTTCCCGCGCGACAACTTCCTTACCGATCTCGTGAAGATCCTGTATTCGCTCGACCGGCCGACGAACATCCTGCCGTCCGAGCACGTGATCGGCGCCTGGATCGTCGTTTTCATGGCCTCGGACTCCAAAAAACTCTCCAAGCCGTGGATCCTCTCGCTGTTCATCTTTGCCGCGCTCGGGATCACGCTTTCCGTCGTCTTCGTGAAGCAGCATTCGGTCGTCGACATCTTCGCGGCGATCCCCGTCATCGTCCTCTGCTATTTCGTTTGCTTCTATAAAGGCGACCGCTCGCCCGTCATGCGGGCTTCAAAAAAACTGTTTGGATTCTGAATGTAAAACATATTTTCAGGAGGGTATAAACCATGGCAGCAAACGTATTTTACCTGCCCTTTGAAGTGGATTTCATGACCTGGCTGCAGAGCATCATGCCGGCATGGATGACCACGGTGTTTTATTACGTCAGCATGTTCGGCGAGGAGCTGCTTCTCGTCGGCATTCTGGGCTTTCTCTATTGGAGCTACCGGAAGGAATTCGGCAAATACGCCGGCACCATGATCATGACGGCGAGCGTGCTGAACCCGCTCGTGAAGAACATTGCCCTGAGAAAGCGCCCCTACATGGTCCATTCCGGGATCAATTGTCTGAAGCCGGTGGATTCGAGCGCGGACATCATGGACATCTCCGCGCAGGGTTATTCCTTCCCGAGCGGACATTCCCTGAATTCAGCGGTCATGTACGGCTCGATGGCACGCTACACAAAGTCGAAGATCCTGACCGTGATCGCCTTCGTCCTGCCGTTCTTGGTCGGCGTTTCCCGTTTCGCGCTCGGCGTTCATTATCCGACGGACGTCCTTGCGGGCTGGGCACTCGGCGCGCTCATCGTCTTCTTTGTGCCGTGGCTTTTGAAGAACCTCCCGAAGGCATGGGTCTATTTCGCCATCGTCTGCACCGCCGGTCTTGCCGGCTTCTTCTACTGCAGGACGACGGATTTCTACACGGGTTACGGAATGCTCGTCGGCTATTTCCTGGCCATCCTTTTTGAGGAGCGTTTTGTCAAATTTACGGACACGAAGCGGATCCTTGCGAAGATCCTCCGCCTCGTTCTCGGCATCGGGCTCTATCTCGGTCTGAATGCGCTCCTGAAGCTGCCTTTCCCCAAAGAGTTCCTGAGCTCGGCCACGACGGCCTCGTTCCTCGTCCGGACGGCCCGGTACATGGTTATCGTCTTCCTCACGGTCGGCGTGTATCCGCTGCTGTTCGACCGGATTCCGTTTATGTGTGATAAGAAGGCAAAAGAGTGAGGGGGGATTGATATTTAAAAGATAAAAACCATCACCAATGTTACTGGCGTTACCTCCTCGGCAGCGCCAGTAATGTTCTTACCCGTCTTCCGATCTGCGCTTCGATGGCCGCGAGCCGTTCCTCGGGCAGATTGATCGAGGGATGCCTCGTGAACCGGAATTCTAAGAGCCGCCGAAGCTCTGCGCGCTGTTTCGTCCCCATGACTTCCCTGCAGACGTCTTCAAATGAGATTCCGTACGGCGTTGTCCTGGTTTTCGCGTATTCTTCCAGATGGCGGATATCGTCTTCCGTCGCGTAATTGAAAAGCGACAGACCGTGGTCAAAGACGGGCGCGGCCGCAAGCACCCGGCCCGTATGATTGTCCCGCAGCACGCCGAAATTGCCGAAATGGCGGTCTTCATTGTAAATGACCGCGTCGAAGACAAGCATGCTGCGCACGTCCTCCGCCGCTTCCGGACTGACGGTCTCAAAGTACTCGAGACACGCTTTTAATCCGCCGTCTTTCACGATCCTCCCGATCGGGACATATGAGGTGTCAATATCCGTGAACAGCCGGCACTTTGAGGCCAGGATCCCCTTCCAGTACTCCAGATCGTAATGGACCGCATTCAGTCCCATTTTTTCAGCGATTTGGCAGGCGTAGTATTCCGAATACGGCTCCATCCCGGCGTTGACGGCACCGCTCGCTCCGCCCTTGTAGAGGTAGATCCCGTCGCCTTCCACCATCCGCCACGCCTTCCGGAGCATTCCCTGCGTCGTCAGCTCGGGCGTCGTCGTGACTGCCCGCCGCCCGTGACCGACGCCCGTATAGGCGACGATCGCAAGCGCATTGGAAAACGGATTCTCGTACAGATTGTATGCGGAAAAGCTGCCTTCGAACGATTCCGGGACCACCCAGTAACTGTCGTTTAACGACAGCCCCCTGCAAACGTCAATGATCTCTTTGGTATGATTGAGGCTCAGTCCCAGCGTCTTCAGGATCTCCTCAACGAACGCGCGGTTCTTCGGAATCACGCGCTTTCTGAGCCACTTTAAAATGCCGTCTCCCGTGAGCTCGAGATCCAAAGGAAAGACTTCCCGGCGACCTTCATTTACCGAGACGATTTCGGCTCTCAAGCCTTCCAATCCGCCGTCCGTAAGCGTAAACGTGAGGAGAACCTCGTCGTACAGTTTCAGCACGTACCGCTCCGTCTCCGCCTTCTTTTGCGTTTCCAGAATGACTGACAGGTCCTTCCCGAGCGCAGCGGCGACGCGGATCATGTAATCAAGCGTAATGTTCTGCGCGCCGCTCTCCATCCGGCAGATGTTCGACCGCTTCGTGCCGATGAGATCTGCCAGTTCCTGCTGCGACAGTCGTTTTTCGAGCCGCGCCTCCGTGAGTTTCGATATGATCCTCTGCCGTTCGCGGATCACGTCGTTTTCGTTCATTGCATTGCCTCCGTTCCGAATGTAATGTTATCATATATGATAACAAAAGACAAGCCCATTTCCTCCTTCTGTCTTCCATTGGCCGTGAATACGAAATGCCCGTCAGGGTCAAAGCCTGACGGGCATCCGTTTTCTGCCGTATGAAAGATTTGTTGCAGTCTTCTTACTACAAATGGTCCTGCTTTTCAAATAGAAAATAAGGGCTGTCTTTTGCCTAACCTCCTCTCCTCCCTTGACTTTTCCCACCCCTGGCCTTACTATTGAACCGGACTCCATCCACCAGCCTCCGCCCCGCTCCGGGGCGCTAAAACTCTAAAAGAAAGGGAAGAAAACCATGTCAAGTTTTGAGAACCTGCGTATCGTGGACAACTTCTACCAGACGTCCCTGTATTTCCCCATGCCGACCGTCATCATCAGCACGCTGTGCGAGGACGGCACGACGACGCTGGGGCCGTATTCGCTGGTGCAGCCCTACTATGTGGCAGGCAAGGATTATTATGCAATGCTGCTCTGCTGCCGCAATTCGTCGAATACGGCGCAGAACATTTTACGGAACGGCAAATGCGCGCTGAATTTCATCGACGACAACCCGAAGTCGTTCAAGGAAGCGGTAAAGCTCAGTTGGCCGGGCGACAAGCCGAGCGACAAGATGCCGAAATGCAATTTCCGTCTGGAAAAGAGCCTGCTTGAGGAAGAAACGGGCGAGGCGCGGCCGATGGTGCTGACAGACGCGATCCAGGCGATCGAGTGCACATGGATGCGCGCGCTCGACGGCGCGGACAAGGATCAGCCGGGCGAACTGACCGGTTACGAACCGCCCTACCACGATTTCAACGGCATTACCTCGAAGTTCGGCGCCCATTTCATTCTGCGCGTCGACAAGATCCTGATGAAGAAACGCTACAGCGACGCGATCATCAACGGCGTCCGGGCGAAGGATTTCCCGAATCTGCCGGTCGATTACGGTTACAGGGATTCCAAGAATTTCTGGTTCCACAAGAAGACCAAAATGCGTTCGGAACTGCTCGCGGTCCGGAAGCAGACGCTGGAATCGGTGCGCTACGCGGCCGACCGGGCGGACGACAAGGTCAAATTTACGGACGACGCGCTTGAAACGATCCTGAATGTGCCGCGCGTCTTCCTGCCGCTCGTTTTGCGGGGCTGCGTCGACTGGGCGAAGGAGAACGGCGTCGAGCTCGTGACCGCGGAGCACATGAAGATCATCAACGACAAACGCGCGAAGGAAAAAGCGAAAAAGTAAGAGCTTCCGCGCATACGAAAAGGGCCGCACCCCTCAAGGGATGCGGCCTTCTCTTTTTTCACCGGGCCGGTTCGCCGGCCGGCCCAAGCATGAAACGATGAGATTACAGGAACGACGAACCGCAGGTGACGATCCAGCTGGCGAGGCAGCCGACGACGAGGGCGCCGGTGAAGACGTTGCCCGTTCTCCTGTAGAGATAGGTGCAGAGCACACTGAACACGAGGATCTGCGGGAAGAACAGGATGAGGAGCGACATGAAGGGGCCGCCGAAGGTGCTGCCGAACACCACGTCCGCGCCGGGGCCGATGCCTAAGAAGAACGGCACGTACTCGAGGAGGACGATGAGGAAGACGCCGCCCGCCATGAGGAGCGCGTTCCGCCACCAGCAGCTCATGAAGCCCTTGAAGCCCGGCCTGTAGGTCGCTTCCGTCCGAAGGCCCGCCATGAGCTTCGAATTGTTGAAGAGGAAGAAGACCGCGAAGAACGGGATGTAGACGAAGAACTGTCCGAGTCTCATCCAGTTGAACGTCTTGAAGAACGGCCAGATAAAGCGGAGGTCGAGCATAAAGAGGAGCCCCGCAAGCAGCACGACGACGTAGAAGCAGGCAAGAAGCGCGAGCACGAGAAGCACTGAGCGGCCGAGCGTCCCCCAGCTGAACTTGTCCGGTTTTTCCGCCGTGCCGAGGCCGATGTTGTGCCAGCGGTCCGTGACGCCCTTCTTTTTCGCTTTCCGAAGACCGATCGCGGTCATGACGGCCATGATGATAATCAGAAGCCCGTACCAGCTCACGAAACCGTTGCCGACCGTCATCCGGAAAACGCCTTCCGGCAGCGGCAGGAGGCCATGACCGAGCTGCGTCATGAACGGATACGTCGCAAAGGCGAGGAGCATCGTGATCAGCGCGCC
>CAMZDH010000018.1 GCA_947305345.1 uncultured Lachnospiraceae bacterium
GAACCGTCCTTCCGCCGCGGCGATGAGGTCCGAGATCTGGATCGCCGCCATCTTAGCTACGGCGCGCGAGACCTCATTGTCCTTGCCGGAAAGCAGGTACTGCGGCCGCCCCATTTCCTCGACGCGCAGATAAAACCGCCCGTTGAGCGCGGTGCCGTCCGGAGAATCATTCATCTGCCGGAGAATCGATTTGACTTCCGGCGCGGACTTCGCGCCCTCCGCCGTCACCTTCACATCGCCGGTCGTAAAGACCTCGAGCTCCACGCCGGTGGTTTCCTTGATCCTCAAAAGGACGCCGGTAATGGCCTGGTTTGTGATCATCTGTCAATCCTCCTGCTGGCTGCATAAGATATCTATATTATCATACTCTTTTTTTAGCAAAAAGAAAAGGGGAACGCGGACTTTTTTTCGCATTCCCCTTTGGATCCGAAAGCGGATGAATTAGAACAGCGCCATCGTCGTGTCGACGTCAAACGCGTGGACGTGATCGAAATTGATCGCAAAATCGACCTCGGTGCCCGGCTTGGACTGCGTACCCGGATCGACGCGGGCGGTCACGTTCTGCTCCGCAACGTCGAAATACAGGAAGACTTCGGCGCCGAGCAGCTCGTACACGCGGATCGTCGCATGGATCGTATTCGGCGTGCCGGGCGCTGCTTCCGACATGTCTTCCGGACGGAAGCCGAAGCAGACCTTCTGTCCGGCATAGCCGCCGTCCAGAAGCACCTTGCTCTGTTTTTCCGGAAGCGTCAGACGGTTGCCGTCCGGAAACACCATCGTCGCCTTGCCGCCTTCTTCGACGCAGTCGCAGTCGATCAGGTTCATCTGTGGAGAGCCGATGAAGCCGGCGACGAACTTGTTGCAGGGATGAGAATACAGGATGTTCGGGGAATCGACCTGCTGAATGATGCCGTCCTTCATGACGACGATGCGGGTGCCGAGCGTCATGGCCTCGGTCTGGTCATGTGTGACATAGACGATCGTCGTGCCGAGGCGCTGATGCAGCTTCGAGATCTCGATACGCATCTGCACGCGGAGCTTGGCATCCAGGTTCGACAGCGGCTCGTCCATCAGGAAGATCTTCGGATTTCGAACGATCGCGCGGCCCATGGCCACACGCTGTCTCTGACCGCCGGACAATGCCTTCGGTTTACGGTCTAACAGGTGCTCAATGTCGAGGATCTTCGCGGCCTCATGCACGAGGCGGTTGATCTCGGCCTTCGGGACTTTCCGGAGTTTTAAGCCGAATGCCATGTTATCATAAACAGACATATGCGGATACAAGGCGTAGTTCTGGAAGACCATTGCGATGTCGCGGTCCTTCGGCTCCACCTCGTTGACCAGCCTGTCGCCGATCCAGCATTCGCCGCCGCTGATCTCTTCGAGGCCAGCGATCATGCGGAGGGTCGTCGATTTGCCGCAGCCGGAAGGTCCTACAAAAATGATGAATTCCTTGTCTTCGACTTCCAGGTTGAAGTCCTTGACCGCAATGAATCCGTTCGAGTAAACCTTGGTAACATTCTTCATGGATAAACTTGCCATAGTGTTCTGTCTCCTTCTTTGCCGCGGCGCCCTGCCGCATTCAAATCTATACTAAATAAATATACCTTTTTTGAAGTCACATTTCCATATGGTGAAATGACGAAATTGTATTCTCGATTTTGTCAACTTTTTACAATTCAATACACCGCGAGCCGCCAGAGTTCCTGCGTCTTCGCATAGTTCGGAACGAGGTTGCCGTTGATGCCCTGATACCAGCCGTCGTACGGGATCCGCTGCTGCTGGACCGTATACTGGTTGATCGAAAACAGATCGCCGATGAGCTTTAAGAGCGTCCCCTGATCGATGTTGTGATAGATGTACGGCAGAATCTCGTTCGCGACCTGGGTGAGATCCCCTAAACTGCCGCTCTTCGCCTTGTTGATGATCGCGATGAGCACGTTCCGCTGCCGTTGCGTCCGCAGGTAATCGTTGCCGCCGGAGCTGCGGTCGCGGGCGTGCGTCACAGCCTGAACGCCGTTCAGATGCACGACCTGAGGCTCGGTAATCGTGATGCTGCAGTAGGCGGCTTCCTTGACCGTGAGGTAGAGATCGCTCCCGCCCAGAATCTCGATGATGTTGGCCATCTTGTCAAAATCCGTCCAGGCGTAGTTGTTGACCGGGATCGCAAAGTTCTGCCAGAGCGTGTTGACGAGCAGCGGACCGCCGCCGACCGCGAACGCATTGTTCAGTTTCCGGACGCCGACGCCCGGGATGCTTGCCTGCGTATCGCGCATGAGCGAGGTCAGGGTCAGGGTCTTTTTCTCATAATTGATCGAGAGCACCACCATCGAGTCGGAGTTGCCGTTCCAGGTCGCGGCCCGCCGGTCGACGCCGACAAGCAAAAGATTGTAGACCTTGTCGTTCGGAGTCGGCACGAGCTGTCCGGTGTTTTCATACTTGCCGTCGGGATTTCCCATATATTCGGTGTATTGAGTCGGGCTCGGCCCGGGATTCACCGGTGTGACCTGATTTCCTGGGTTGTCCGCGACCGCCTGCGTCGACATCTCCGGAAGCGTCGCGTCGGTCTCCGGCGAAGGTGCTTCCGACATCCTCGCAAGGTCTTCCGCCGCGCGCCTGAGCGCCTCGATCTCCGCTTCGATCGACGCTTCGATCGAAGGATCCAGCTCGGTCGCGTTGGAAAGCGATTCGAGGAGTTCTGCATTGATCGTGTTCGACTCGTCGGGAATGTAATTCGTCTTGTTGTAAAAATGCTGAAAAACGAGGAAAGCGCCGCCGACCGTGACAAGTAAGAGCAGCACGAGCGACAGGGCCAGGATCAGGATCCAGGTCCTTTTCTTCTTTTTCGGGCTTTCTTCGGAAACGTCGTCCTCTTCTTCAGGTATTTCCTCCAGAAGATCCTCCGGCGTCTCCTCTTCCAGCGCGTCGCGAAGCTCCTCGCGCACGTCTTCTTCGTTCATTTCTTCTCCTTTAACATCTTAATCCTGTCAAGATGCCAGATCTCCTTCACGTACTCCCGGATCGTCCGGTCGGAGGAGAACTTGCCGCAGCGTGCGGTCTGAAGCATGGCCATTCTGGCCCATCTCTTCTGGTCCTTGTAGGCCTCATTGACCCGCATTTCCGCTTCGTGATAAGGAATGAAATCCTTTAGAATGAAGTACCGGTCCGCCCGGTCGTTGCCATAGCTGTTTAACAGGCTGTCGTAGAGTCCCCGGAAGATCTCCGGATTCTCCGGTGCGAACGTCCCGTTGATGAGCTGCATCAGGACGTCCCTGAGTTCGTCGTTCGTCCTAAAGATCTCGTCCGGCCGGTAGCTGCCGTTCTGTTCATAGGCGATGACTTCATCGGAAGACAGACCGAAGATGAACGCGTTTTCTTTTCCGACTTCCTCGACGATCTCGATGTTCGCGCCATCCATCGTGCCGATCGTGACCGCGCCGTTCAGCATGAATTTCATGTTGGACGTGCCGGAGGCCTCCTTGGAAGCCGTCGAGATCTGCTCGGAAACATCTGCCGCCGCGAAGATCAGTTCGGCGTTCGAGACCTTGTAGTCCTCGATGAAGACGACCTTGATCTTCCCGTGGATCGAGGCGTCCGAATTGATCACGTCCGCGACCGAATTGATCAATTTGATCGTCATCTTCGCGCGTTCATAGCCGGCCGCCGCCTTGGCGCCGAAAATGTAGGTCCGCGGGTAGAAATCCGCCATGAACGCGGCGTCGTTTTTCATTTTCGAATACAGGTACATCACGTGCAGGATGTTCATCAGCTGACGCTTGTACTCGTGCAGCCGCTTGACCTGGACGTCGAAGATCGAGAACGGGTCGACGACGATGCCGTTGTGTTCCTTGATGTACTGCGCGAGGCGGACCTTGTTGAGGAACTTGATCTGCATGAATTCGCGCTGCGACTTGTCGTCGTTCACGTAGCGCTCGAGTCCGGTCATTTCGGAAAGGTCGGTCATCCAGCCGTTTCCGATGTGCGCCGTCACCCATTCGGCGAGCCGCGGATTGCCGTGCGCGAGGAACCGGCGCTGCGTGATGCCGTTCGTCATGTTGCGGAACTTGTTCGGCCACATTTCATAGAAGTCCCGAAGTTCCTGTTCCTTGAGGATCTTCGTGTGGATCGCGGCGACGCCGTTTACGGAGAACGCGCCGACGATCGCGAGGTAAGCCATCCGGATCTGTCCGTTGTGCAGGATCTCCATGCGTGATACCCGTGCCTCGTCGCCCGGGAATTTTTCCCGGACCGCGGCGACGAACCGCCGGTCGATCTCTTCGATGATCCCGTAAATGCGGGGGAGCAGCCCTTTGAAGAGGTCGACCGGCCACTTCTCCAGCGCTTCCGCCATGATCGTGTGGTTCGTGTAGGCGCAGCATTTCGTGACGACCGCCCAGGCTTCGTCCCATTCGAAGTCATGCTCGTCCATCAGAAGCCGCATCAGTTCCGGAACGGTCATCGACGGGTGCGTGTCGTTCATCTGAAAGACGACCTTGTCCTCAAATCCTTTAAGAGACCCGCCATGACTATCCATGTACTTCTTGATCGCGGTCTGCAGGGTCGCGGAAATGAAGAAATACTGCTGTTTTAATCGAAGCTCCTTGCCCGCGTAATGGTTGTCGTTCGGGTAGAGCACCTCGACAATGTTCTTCGCGAGGTTTTCCTGCTCGATCGCCTTGGCGTAGTCGCCGCGGTCGAACGAATCCAGATTGAAGGTGTTGATCGGCTCCGCGTCCCAGATCCTGAGCGTATTCACGACGCCAGAGCCATAGCCGACGATCGGCATGTCGTAGGGGATCGCGCGGACCGGGCGGTAATCCTTTAAGTCAAAATGCGCCCGTCCGTTTTCGTCCTTTTCCATCGAGACGTAGCCGCCGAATTTGACTTCGCAGGCGTATTCCGGACGGCGGATCTCGAACGGATTCCCGTCCTTCAGCCAGTTGTCCGGCACCTCGATCTGATAGCCGTCCTTGATCCTTTGCGCAAACATGCCGTATTTATAGCGGATGCCGCATCCGTAGACGCCGTAGCCGAGCGTCGCGAGCGAATCGAGGAAGCAGGCTGCGAGGCGTCCCAGACCGCCGTTTCCAAGCGCCGCGTCCGGCTCCTGGTCTTCGATCGCATTGAGATTGAAGCCGAGTTCCTCGAGCGCCTCCCGGACGTTCTTTTCTTCCCCGATGTTGATGAGGATGTTCCCGAGCGTCCGCCCGATCAGAAACTCCATCGACATGTAATACAGGATCTTGACGTCCTGCTCCTCATAGGCCTTGTGCGTATCGATCCAGGCGTCGATGATCTCGTCCTTCACGGTATACGCGACCGCCTGAAACAGCTGCTGTTTCGAGGCGTCCTCGAGCTTCAGCCGGAACAGATGCTTCACTGCCTCCCGGACGTTTTCCTTGAAGGCTTCCTTGTCAAACGCTTTTTTTTCCGGTTCTTTTGTCATGCTGTCACTTTTACGCCGATCCGGCAGCGCTCCCCGTTGATCTCCCAGTCTTTGACATAGCCTTCCGGCGCGCCGCTTACGATCTTATCGCCGAGCGTGTCCTTCCGGATGTCTTCTCCGTAGTTCTTGAAAATGCGGTCCAGAACGCCGTCGGTCTCATAGGTGATCCGGATGTGGTCCGTGACCACGAAATCCGCTTCCTTGCGCATGGTCTGCACCTTTGAAATGATCTCCCGCACGTATCCTTCGTCGATCAGGGCTTCGTCGAGGTTCGTGTCAAGGACGACCGTGACGCGGGCGTCGCTCTCGGTCACGTATCCCTCCTGCTGCACCATATCGATGAGCAGGTCTTCCTCGGTCAGCACGGCTTCCCCTTCCGGGAGAACGAGGTTCAGCGCGCCGTTTGCGCGGAGCTCGTCCATCGCGGCGTTTCCGTCGATCGAGGACAGGGCGGAACGGATCGCGCCGAGCATTTTCCCATATTTCGGGCCGACCGTCCGAAGCTGCGGCTTGAAGGTGTACGTCGTGAACGAGCGGACGTCGTCCGTGAACACGAGTTCCTTGACGTTCAATTCGTCGGTGATGATGTCGTGGCAGTAATCGCTCACTTCGAACGGCGCCTTGACGTACATCGTCCGGAGCGGCTGGCGGTTCTTGATCGCGGCCGCGTTTCTTGCGGCGCGGCCCATGACGACGAGCTTTAAGACGAGGTCCATCTCCTCTTCCAGCGCGGCGTCTGTGAAGCGCTTCTCGGCCTTCGGGAACGCGGCAAGATGCACGCTTTCCGCGGCGTCCTTTTCAAACGGGCGGACGATGTTCTGATAGATCTGCTCCGTCATGAACGGGATGAACGGCGCGGCGACGAGCGTCACATCCTTCAAAGCCGTATAAAGCGTCATGTACGCATGGACCTTGTCTTCCGGCATGCCGCTCCCCCAGTAGCGCTCGCGGCCGCGGCGGACGTACCAGTTGCTCAGGTCGTCGACGAATTCCTCGAGAACGAGCGCGGCTTCGGTGATCCGGTAGGCGGCAAGGTGCGCGTCGACCTTTTCGATCATCGAATGCGTCTTCGAAAGGATCCAGCGGTCCATGACCGGTAGTTTTTCATAGTCTAACGTGTGATCGGCGGGGCTGAATCCGTCGATGTCCGCGTAAAGCGTATAGAACGCGTAGGTGTTCCAGAGGGTGCTTAAGAACTTCCTTTGCCCCTCCTGCACGAGCTTCGCGGAATACCGCTTCGGGAGCCATGGCGCGGAATTCGAATAGAAATACCAGCGGACCGCGTCGGCGCCGAATTCGTTCAGGACTTCCATCGGGTCGACCGTATTGCCCTTGGATTTGCTCATCTTTTCGCCGTTTTCGTCCTGGACGAGGCCCATGACGATGACGTTCCTGAACGCCGGGCTGTTGAAAAGGAGCGTCGCCTCCGCATGGAGCGCGTAGAACCAGCCGCGGGTCTGATCGACCGCCTCCGAAATGAAGGCCGCCGGGAACTCGCGTTCGAAAAGCTCCTTGTTTTCAAAGGGATAATGCAGCTCCGCGTAAGGCATCGCGCCGGAATCGAACCAGCAGTCGATGACTTCCGGGACGCGCTGCATTTTGCCGCCGCAGCCGCACGGAATCACGCACCGGTCGACGTACGGGCGGTGCAGTTCGATCGTCTCGTCGGCGGGATTGCCGGTGAGCGACGCAAGCTCCTTCCGGCTTCCGACGGCGATGCGCTTGCCGCAGTCCGGGCACTCCCAGATGTTGAGCGGCGTGCCCCAGTAACGGTTTCTCGAAAGCGCCCAGTCCTGAATGTTCTCCAGCCAGTTGCCGAAGCGCCCTTCGCCGATCGTCTTCGGCACCCAGTTGATCTTCTGATTGTTCCTAACGAGGTCGTCCCGGACCTTCGTCATTTCGATGTACCAAGACTCTCTCGCGTAGTACAGAAGCGGCGTCTTGCAGCGCCAGCAGTGCGGGTATTCATGTTCGATCTTCGGCGACGAGAACAGCCTGCCGGATTCGCGGAGCTCTTTCAAGACTTCGTCGTCCGCGCTCTTTTCGCCCTTCTGGAGCTCTTCCTGGTTCGGCTTGCAGCGAAGACCCGCGAACGGCGTTTCCGGCTTTAAGCGTCCCTGCGTGTCCACCATCTGCACGAACGGCGCGTCGTATTTCCGGCCGACACGGGCGTCATCCTCGCCGAACGCCGGCGCGATGTGGACGATGCCGGTGCCGTCTTCCATCGTGACGTAATTGTCCGCATAGACGAAGAACGCCTTTTTCTTCTGGGCTTCGGCCGCCTTCGCCGCGCATTCGTAGAGCGGCTCGTATTCACGGTACTCCAGGGCTTTTCCGGGCAGCGTTTCCAGGATCTCATACGCCGGCGCGCCGTCCTTCGAAAGCCCGCCGAGGACCGCGTCGAGGAGCGGCTTTGCCATATAATAAACGTTTCCGTCCGCCGCCTTGACCTTCGCGTACGTCTCGTCCGGATTCATGCAGAGCGCGATGTTCGAAAGCAGCGTCCAGGGCGTCGTCGTCCAGGCGAGGAAATACGCATTTTCATCCTTGACCTTGAACCGGACGATCGCCGAACGTTCCTTTAAGGTCTTATAGCCCTGCGCCACTTCGTGGGAGGACAGCGGCGTTCCGCAGCTCGGGCAGTACGGCACGACCTTGAAGCCCTTGTATAAAAGGCCTTTGTCCCAGATCGTCTTTAATGCCCACCACTCCGACTCGATGTAGTCGTCATAGTCCGTGACGTAGGGGTTCTTCATGTCGGCCCAGAAACCGACCTTGCGGGAGAACTTCT
>CAMZDH010000019.1 GCA_947305345.1 uncultured Lachnospiraceae bacterium
CGCGTAGATCTCTTCCATGCTGACCGCCAGCGAATTCGCCTCGGTCTTTTCGGTCACCGTGTTCTCGACGCCGATCGCCTCGCTCCACCATGCGCCGAACGACGGCTTGCCGTTCACCTGCACCTGCTTATCCGTATACTGGAACAGGAACAGCGCCTTCTTCTTATCTTCGATCTTCCCGACGCGCGCCCGGACGTCCGCAAGGGCCTTTTCACCGTATTCCTTCACGGTCGCGTACTTGTCGTTGCCCGGGAAGATCTGATCGAACGTCTTGATCCACTGATTCAGGGTCTCAAGCGCGTCGTAGCCCCACTTGCCCGCGGACATCGCGAACGCATTGAGCCCTGCGGCGCGGAGGTTCGTGCCAAGGTCCTTGTTGCCCGCATTGTAGAAAACGATGTCGGGCTTCAGTTTCGCGACTTCCTCGACGTTCACGATGTTGTTCTGGATAAAGCCCGTGCTGGCCTTCAGGATGTCGGGGTAAAGCTCGCCGAGCAGGGAGCTCTTTGCCGCGCTCATCGACGCCGGCGCGATGCCGACCAGCTTGTCCGCGCTGTCAAAGAAGACCGTCAGGATCGAGGGCAGCGGATAAATGTCGCAGACCACGATCCGGTCGACCCGGTCCGGAATCAGCACATCGTTGCCGGCGTGATCCGTGACGAACTTGGGCTCGTCGGGCGTTCCGTCAGGATCCACGTCGCCCGTTTCTTCTTCCGTCGTTTCGTCGTCGTATTCCGGAACCGTGCCATGTTCATCGGCGGACGTCGTCTCATCGGCAGGTGCTTCGCTCGTGTCGTCTTCTGCCCCGGTCGTGTCGTTCTCCGGCGCGGTCGTCTTTTCCTCGGTCGTCTGTTCCGGGGCCTTTGTGGTCTCTTTGTCTGCAGATCCCTTGCAGGCCGTAACGGCTGCCGCAATCAGGCAGAGCGCCAAAAATGCCGCAAAGATTTTTAACATTTTTTCCTTCATTGGTTTGTTTCCTCCTCCAATGCGATTTTTATAGGAATCACGCTTTTTACAGCAGTGTTCTCCACAAGTTCATTTCGGATAACGACTTCAACCCCGAGAGATTTTTTGATATTTTCTTCCGTAATCAGCGTTTCCATCGTTCCGTAAAGCGTACTCGGCACCCCCGCCTTCCGTTCACGGTTCGTGAACAGGATCCCGCGGTCCGCCCGCCGGTACGCGTGTTCCGGATAATGCGTGTTGAAAATGCAGGACACGCCCCGTGTCTTCAGCCCCGAGATCGTGTCGAGGACCAGCAGTTGGTTCTTGAAATCAAGGCCGGACTCCGGCTCGTCAAGGATCAGAAGCTCAGGATCCTTGACGATCGCCGCCGCGATCCTGGTCAGCTGCAGCTCGCCGCCGCTCAGTTCGTTCACCGGCCGGTCCCGAAGACCGAGGATCCCAAGTTCTTCCATGGTTTGCTCCGCCTTCCCGATCTCCTGCTTTCCGGGCGATGAAAAGATGCCGAGCGACCCCGTCAGGCCGAGAAGCACCGTTTCGAGCGCCGTGTAGGAAAGCGTCATGCCCGGCTTCTGCGGCACGTAGGCAATCTTCGGAAACAGATCCCGGACGCGGTATTCCGTCAATGGTTTCCCGCCGATCCGGACTTCGCCTTGACGCGGCTTCAGGGTCCCGATCAGGCATTTTAACAGCGTCGTCTTCCCTGCGCCGTTCGGTCCGAGGATCGCTAAGACTTCGCCGGGGAGGACTTCAAAAGAAAGATCCTCGAAAAGCGGCGTACTGCCGAAGCCGAAGGTCAGATCCTTCGCCGTGAGGACCGGATCACGCTTTGCGGCAGGACGGAACTCTTTCACGGTTTTCTCTTTCGTCACAGCTGCCACCCGCCTTTCTTCCGCATCAAGTAAATGAAGAACGGCGCGCCGACGATCGCGGTCAGTACCGATACCGGGATCTCCGCAGCGGTCATCGAGCGCGCGGCGGTATCGACGATCGACATAAAGCCCGCGCCGACCGAAAGACAAACCGGCAAAAGGATCCGGTGGTCATTCTTGAATTTCATGCGGCACATATGCGGGACGAGAAGCTCGATCCAGCCCACCTGACCGCATAACGCGATGCAGGAGGACGTGACAAGCGTTGCCGCGACAAGCGTCACGATGCGGAGGGTCTTTAAGTTCACACCGGCGCTCCGGGCCTCCTCTTCCGACATCGGCAGGAGGTTCAGCCGCCAGCGGAGCAGCATGAGCGTCACAACGCCGATCGTGATCGGAATGAGCCCGATCAGCAGCTTTTGATACGAGGGGGACGCGAACGACCCCATCAGGAAATACGTGATCGCGGGGAGCTCCGATTCCGAATCCGCCGTGAATTTGACGAGCGAAACGAGCGCGGAAAAGAGGGAGCCGATCATGATGCCCGAGAGCACGATCGAATTGAGATTCTTGTGGCGGCCGCTCCCGGCGAGCCAGGTGAGCGCGACCGCGACGATGCCCATGACGAAACTCATGCCCTGCGTGCCGATCGTGCCGAGCCCTAAAAGAATGCCGAGTGCAGCACCGAACGAAGCACCGCTTGCGACGCCGACCGTATCGGGCGTTGCGAGCGGGTTCGCGAACAGGCTCTGGAATGCGCAGCCCGCGGCCGAAAGCCCCGCGCCGACGACAAGCGCCGTCAGAAGCCGCGGCAGGCGGATGTTTAAGACCGTCGCGGAAGCCGTCGTCTTTTCGAGCGTTCCCGCAAAGAAATCTCGAAAGACGAGGAAGACGTCCTTTGGCGAGATCGGCAGCCGCCCGATCGCGAGACACACAAAAACGACCGCCACCGGAAAGAGACTCAGTCCGATGATCCAGCCAATGTGGATATGCGCTCGTTTTTGGGTTGTTTTCGACATTTTGTTCCTGCTTATGTGTATTCTTTCGTCTAAACTTCCGAATCGCCCGTAAAGACCGTTTTCCGGCGTTACAGGGCGGTCTATGGTTGACGTCTCATCAATGGTTCGTGTAGGCCGTTTTCGCCGACACGCCCTTCAGCATACCGATCTTTCCGGACAGCGCGCTGATCTCGGTCTGCGGCGCGTCCACCGCGACGCTGATGATGCTGACCTTCTTCTGCGGATAGGGAATGCCCATCCGCCCGACGATCCACTGCCGGTATTCATGCAGGATCGCGTTCAGCCGCTCGATCGACTCCGCCTCTTCCACGATAATGCTGACCACTGCCACTCTGGTTTCCGCTGCTTCCATCTTATTTCCTCTTCCATCGCATAAAAAAACCGTGCCCTGCGGCACGGATCCGTCTTTGATCTCTTCGCGCCTTCCCGGTCTCCCGGTCAGCTCACAAAGTATCCCGTGCCTTCCTGGTTCAGGTCTTCCTTCACCCTCAGGCTTCAAACGGGGATATTATAACGCGGAGGCGGGGGGATGTCAATCGGAATCACGATAAAAAGCGGCGCCCTTTGAACAGGACGCCGCAAGTATCGCAGGAAAAACCCGCTTCTATCAGATGATCTTCCCCGGATTCAGGATGCAATTCGGGTCGAAGGCCGCCTTAATGCGGCGCATCAGCGCGATCGTATCCTCGCCGTAGATCTCCGCCATGTAATCTTTCTTCGCGTAGCCGATGCCGTGCTCGCCGGAGACCAGTCCTTCAAACTCCTTCGCCTTCGCGTACATCCGGTCAAAGATCTCTGAAAGCTTCCGTTTCCAGGTCTCCTCGTCGAGCGCGTCGCGGCAGATGTAGATGTGGAGATTGCCGTCGCCGGCATGGCCGAACGACGGGATCCGGATGTCAAACTCCTGCGCAAGCTCGTGCGTATAGATGATGAATTCCGCGATCCGGTTCCGCGGCACGACGACGTCGCATTCATCCATCTCGGTCGTCGAGCTCTTGATCGCCTCCAGAAACGCGGAACGGGCCGACCAGACCGAGGTCTTCCGCTCTTCCGTGTCGACGATGAAGACGTCCAGCGCGCCTTCCGCGAGGCAAAGATCGGACACCTTGTCCGCTTCGCGCTCAATGAACGCCTGCTCGTTACCGTCAATCGTTAAGAGCAGATATGCCGGCGCCTTCGTGTCCGGGAAGCGCTTGCCGAGATACGTCTCGCTGAACAGGATCGTCTCGGTCTCAAAGAATTCGATCGCGACGAGCGACGCCTTGCAGCGGACGAGCTTCGGGACGGTCGCGATCGCCTGTTCCATCGACGGGAACGGGATCAGGAGCGACAGCGTGATCGCAGGCAGCGGCACGATCTTCATGATCGCTTCCGTGATGATCGCAAGCGTGCCTTCCGATCCGCATAAGAGGTCCTTGATCGAATAGCCGGTCGAATTCTTCACGATCTTGCCGCCGGTCTTGATGATCTCGCCCGTCGGGAGTACCGCGGTAAGCCCGCGCACGTAATCGCGGGTCACGCCGTATTTGACGGCCCTCATGCCGCCCGCGTTCGTCGAAATGTTGCCGCCGACCGTCGCGGATTTTTCACCGGGATCCGGCGGATACATGTAATCGTGCCCTTCGCAGAACGCCGCGAGCTCCATGAGCAGCACGCCCGGCTGGATCGTGACCGTCAGATTCTCCTCGTCGAGTTCCAGAATGCGGTTCATTTTCGTCAGGTCGATCATGATGCCGCCGTAGATCGGCACGCCTGCGCCGACGAGGCCGGTGCCGCTGCCGCGCACGACGACCGGAATGCGCTCCGCATTCGCGTATTTCATGATCGCGGAGACTTCCTCGGTCGACAATGCGGTCACGAGAACGTCCGGCATGTGCGATACGCCGCCCAGCTCGTCATGACTGTAATCTACGGGGATCTCTTCCCCCGAAAGCACCCGCTCCGGTGCCAAAATGTCCTTCAATGCGGCGATGTCCGCCGGCGTTACTGCCTTATACATGCCGTCCCTCCTTGATCTTTTCGATGAGCGCCGGCACGATCTCATAAAGATCGCCGACCAGTCCGAGATGCGCGATGTCAAAGACGCCCGCGTTCGGATCCTCATTGATCGCAACGATGAAATCGCTGCCCTTCATGCCCGCCGCAAACTGGACGGAGCCGGAAATGCCGATCGCGATGATGAGCTTCGGTTTGACGGTCCGCCCCGAAAGGCCGATCTGCTTCTTCGGTCCGAGCCATCCCTTCTCGATCACCGGACGCGTGCAGGCAACCTGCGCGCCCAGAAGGTCCGCAAGTTCCTTCACCATCTCCATGTCGCTCTCTTTCTGGAGGCCGCGGCCGAAGGCGACGATCGTCTCCGCCTCGGAGATGTCGATCTCCTGCGGCTTTTCACGGATCTCCAGCACTTCCGTGCCGCTCTTCAGCATCTCTTCCGTAACCGCCATCCGGACGATCTCGCCGGAGGTTTCCGCGTTCCGTTCCGGTGCGGAGAAGATCTTATAGCGGACCGTGCAGAACTGCGGACGCGTATTCGGCGTCACGATCTGCGCCATGATATTGCCGCCGAACGCGGGACGGATCTGAACGAGGTCCGTGTTTTCCTTCATTTTGAGGACCGTGCAGTCCGCGGTGAGTCCTGTGCCCGCCCGCGCCGCGACACGGGGCGCAAGCGACCGTCCGAGGTTCGTCGCGCCGACGAGGATGCTCGACGGCTTCACCTTCTCGATAAAGTCGTAGAACGCGGCCGTATAGGGCGAGATCGTGAAATGCGCGAGCGCCGGGTCGTCGTAGACGAAAACCTTGTCGACGCCGTAATGCAAAAGTTCCTCCGCGAGCGCGTCCTGAGCGCTTCCGATCAGGAACGCATAGACCGGATGATCGATGACCGCGGCCAGTTCCTTTGCCTTTCCGATGAGCTCGAGCGTCACCGGATGGATCTTTCCCCGCCGTTCCTCCGCGAACACCGCAATGCCTTTCCAGAGGCTCTTGTCGATCGCCTTGACGGTCTCTTCTTCCCAGGTCATGACGCCGGCGGGACCCTTCCGGACGCACATCTTGCAGTTCTTGCATCCGCTGTTGATGCTGAGTTTTCCGTCGTTGTATTCGATCGCGCCGAACGGGCAGAGCGATACCAGTGCCTCAGCGCTTTCAGCCGTTACCAGTTCTTCATGAATCTTGATTCCCATGGCACACCTCACACAAATTTCCGCTCGGATAAAATGCGATAGAGTTCGCCCGAGAGCTGTTCCTTGTCACCGCGGAGCATTTCCTTTTCCTTGTTCTTGTCCGGCGGAAAAATGCGTTCCACCTGCGTCGGCGAGCCCTTTAAGCCGAGCTTGTTCTCATCCGCGTTTTTGATGTCGGCAAACGTGATCACGCGGATCTCCTCCTTGCCGTCCATCTCGCGCTTTTTCACGTACGAGGGGAGGCGGGGCGTATTCGCGTCCTTGTTGACGGTGAGCAGGCAGGGAAGATGCATTTTCAGCACCTCCACCGCGTCGTCAAGATCGATCTCGACGGTAATGTCGTGATCCGTCACGTCGAGGACCTTCGTCACGTTCGCGGCGTGCTCGATCCCGAGTTTTTCCGCTAGCTCCGGACCGACCTGCGCGGTATCGCCGTCCGTCGTCTGCTTGCCGCAGAGGATCAGATCGTAATCTCCCATTTCCCTGATCCCGTAGCTCAGTGCGAGCGACGTCGCGGCAACGTCCGCGCCGCCGAATTTCCGGTCGGACAAAAGCACCGCCGATTCCGCGCCCATCCAGAGCGTTTCCTTCAGCGCTGCCGCGGCCTGAGGCGGCCCCATCGAAAGGGTCCGGACCGTGCCGTTCGTCTGCTCAGCCAGGGACAATGCGGTTTCCAGAGAAAACAGGTCATAGGGATTCAGTTTACCCGCTACGGTGTCACGTTTCATGGCGCCGGTGACCGGGTCGATCTCGACCTCGCTCGTGCCGGGCACCTGTTTGACGCATGCAATGATCTTCATATGGATGCTCCTCCAGTGTCTCATTCAACTGTAGTCCGTCAATTGAGTCTCATCTTTTTTCATACTACAGGAAATCGGTGAAAAATGCAACTAAAAAGAGCAAATCTAAAGACTTGCTCTTAAAACGTTTTTGTTTTGTAATTCGACCACTTCGACGAGATCACACGTTCCTTTGGATCAGCGTCTTGTAGTAGTCGACCGCGCCGGGCAGGCTGTAGGTGTCGAGGTTTTCGTTGAGGCCGTGCATGCCCTTCATCTGTGCGGGCCCGTAGACCACCGGCGAGAAGCGGACGCAGGCATCGCAGATCTTCTGGTAAAAGCGGGCATCCGTGCCGCCGGTCATGACGTAAGGCACGCGCGGGAGTTCCGGGAAGACCTCGCCGATCACGCGGTCCACGAGCTTGAAGGCGTCGCTTTCCGTATCGACCGGCTCGCAGTAATCGTACCCGTCGACCTCTTCCACTTCGAGACCGTATTTCGCGGCAAGCTCCCGGATCTTTTTGTTGCTCTCTTCCATCCCTTCATGCGGGATGTAGCGGAGATTCAGATTGAGCGTCGCCTCCTGCGGCATGACGTTCAGCCCGTCGGAGCCAGACTGCATCGTGCAGGCGACGGTGGTCCTAAGAAGGGCCGCGGCCTGCGGGGAAATGCTTGGCATCAGCTTGATGAGCAGCGGCTTGAACAGCCACAGATTCCCGAAGAGATAACGGTAATAGAAAGGCCCGTAGCCGCCGAGTTTCCCGAGCATGTTGACGACCTGCGGATTCATTTTCGAAATCATTGGATTGTGCTTCTCGATCGCGACAACGAACTTCGCAAGCCGCGCGATCGGCGAATTCTTCGAAGGATAGCTCGAGTGACCGCCGTTCGAACGGGCAATGATCTTCAGGTTCCCGTGCCCCTTTTCCAGAATGCCGATCATCGCGTAATTGCCCTTGACACCCGCAAGCGGCTCGGTCACGATCGAACCGCCCTCGTCGTTCACGAGGTACGGCCGAACGCCCCGCTTTTCAAGCTCCGCGACGAGCTTCGGGCAGCCTTCGCCGCCGATCTCCTCGGTATTGGAACTGCTTAAATACACGTCCTGCTCCGGCACGAAGCCCTCTTTTAATAATTCTTCCACTGCCTGGAAGAACGCCATGACCGAGCATTTGGTGTCCGCGCTGCCGCGGCCCCAGACCTTCTCGTCGGCAATGTCGCCGGAAAACGGCTCGTGAAGCCATTTGCCCTCCGCCGGC
>CAMZDH010000020.1 GCA_947305345.1 uncultured Lachnospiraceae bacterium
GAAAAATGTGCCCGGATCGCGGCCGGATCGCCGAAGATCGCGGGATCGATCGCCGCAAAGCCGTGGCAGATGCCGCAATGTCCGTTCTCATAGGTGTGGTTCGAGGTCAGGCCGAGCGAAACGATTGCGGAGAAGATCTCGCAGAGCATCGCGTAGCCGTAGCCCTTGTGCGATCCCAGCTGTTCCGCCGAGCCGCCAAGCGGAAGAATGCCGCCGCCCTGCTTCTCATCAATGCATTTCAAGACGTGCGGCGCGCAGTCGGTCGGCACGCCGTTTTCATCGACCGCCCAGCCTTCCGGCATGGGCTTTTCAAGCTTGTTGTAGAGTTCGAGCTTGCCCCGCGTGACGACAGTCGTCGACGCGTCAAAGAAGAACGGGTACGGGTCCGCCGGCATCGCGACCGCGATCGGGTCGGAGCCGAGCATGGCCTTTCTCGAAAACGTCGGCACCATGATGGCGGCCGTATTCGTGACGGATATGCCGATCAGACCTTCGTCCGCGGCCATCTTCGCGTAGTAGCCGGCGATGCCGTAGTGATTCGAATCGCGGACCGATACCATCGCGATGCCGGACTGCTTCGCTTTTTCGATCGCCTTCTTCATCGCCATGACCGAAACGACCTGGCCCATACCGCGGTGCGCGTCGATGACGGCCGATACCGGCGTTTCAAAAAGCACCTCAGGGCGGGCATGCACTTGAATCATCCCGTTCGCAATGCATTTGTGATAGCGGACCAGGCGCTGTACGCCGTGGGAATTGATGCCGTACAGATCAGCCATCAGAAGGACGTCCGTGATCACGTTGGTCTCCTCCTTCGAAAAGCCGAACTTCAAAAACGCGTCCTCACAGAGACGCTTCATCTCCTCATAACGATAATGGACTGTTTTTGCCATCGCTGTCCTCCTTCACTTTTTTCGCCCCGGCTTCGACACGCCGCCGGATATCCTCGAGCGCCTTCTGGTAGAACGCGCGGAAAACTTCGTTTTTTTCCTGCACATATTGCGCCCGGACCGCTGCCGCCGCACGGTGCGTCGGCTTCTCCGGAAGCTCGAACCCGAGGTCCAACGGCGTCGCGCCGTAGATCTTCAAAAGTTCGATCTTACTGTCGTAATTACGGTCGCTCTTAGGCTCGTAAAAATAGATGCTTCCGCCCGCGTTCTTGTCCGTCTTTTTGCGGTTCACGAGCCACCAGAGATCCATTTCCGCAAAGTCGAGCCCCTGCCCTAAAATATAGACGTCACCCATCAGAAACGCGTCGAGCCAGCTTTCCTTCGGTACGTCCTCATAGGTCTTGTAGGTTTTATAAGCATTTCCGCGCCAGCGGTAAAAATTGACGAACCGGTTGAGGAGCGAACCGTAATGGTAATGGTCGATGACCATGCTGCCGGGCTTCTTCGCCTCCCCGTGAATGTGCCAAATGCGGTTCTGCCGGCCCTCGAACGTCACTTCATTATACGTGTGCAACAGGTATTTCGCGTCGATCCTTCCGGTCGTCGAGCGGCTGATCCGGCGGAGACGATAATCGGAGATCTGCGGCATCATAAAGGCCGTCGATTCCAGCTCGTAGCCGTAATTTGTCGTCAGGATCTCGTCGAAACCGGTGCGGAGGATCTGCTCTAAGGAAGTCCTGAGGAGGTCCGTGTCGACGCGCCCGTAAAGGATCTTGCTTTTCAGCTTCATCAGATCCTTCGCGCGATCCTTCGTCCGAAGCACGACTTCCAGGGAAAGCGGCACCACGATGTCGTCCGGGACGTATTGCAGCGTGCCGTCTTTGATCAGCGTCTTCCAGTCCATCGCCCTGCCCGCGTAGGAAAGATTCAGCCCGTTCCCGAGCAGCAGCACCGATGGCCGTTTGATTCGTTTTCCCTGATTCTCCATAAAACGTCCTTATTCCGCCTTGATCCGGATCTCTTCGTCCGCGATTTCTTTCGCGTACGGACGATGCGTCACGACAAGGACGGTCTTCCCCGCCATCGCCTTCATCCGGTCGAGCACGTAGGCCTCGGTCTCCGGATCGAGCGCCGAGGTTGCCTCATCGAGTAAGATCACCGGTGCGTCCTTTAAGAGCGCCCGCGCGATGGAAAGCCGCTGCGCCTGGCCTTCGGAAATGCCGGCGCCGGTCTCCTTGATCTTTGTATTCAAGCCCTCCGGCAGTTCTCGGACGAATGCGTCCAGCCCTGCCGCCGAAAGCGCATTCCAAAGCGCTTCTTCCGTCGCCTCCGGCGCCGTCAGGCGGAGGTTTTCCGCAAGCGTGCCGGAGATCAGAAGATTCCCCTGCGGGACGTAGGTGAACAGCCGCCGCGTCGCCGCAGAAAGCGCCGTATCGCCCGCCTTCAGAAGACCGCTGTCCGGCGGATAGATCCCGAGCAGCAGCTTTAACAGCGTGGATTTCCCGGCCCCGCTCTCCCCCGTGATGCAGACAAACTGTCCTTTTTTCACGGAAAAGCTCAGATCCCGGATCGTCTCTTCCGTATCTCCGGGATAGGTAAAATGCAAATGTTCTCCGGACAGGGTCTGCATATTCTCATACAATGCGTCCCCATCCGCGTCCGCGCTTTCCCGGAGCGGCAGTTCATAGAGCTCCCGCAGCCGTTCCGCGCTGCCCTTCATCGAAACATAGGCGTTGATCATCGCGGAAAGGCTCGTGAACGGCGTCTGCAGCTGGCCGATCAGCTGTGTGACAGCCGCTAACGTACCGACGGTAATGCTGCCGCGGACGAGCTGCACCGCGCAGACGATGATCGACCCGAAATAAAGGACGTACATGACAAGTGTCATGCCCGTCGTGCCGAGTACGGACAGTGTTTTCTGCTTCTTCTGGATCTGCTTTCGTTCATTCAGAAGCCCGAGCGCCCGCTGATCCATTTCATCCGCGACGTCCATTGCTTCGACGATCAGCAGTTTTTCCATGGCCTCCTGGATGAAGCCCCCGACCTTGCCGTCGGAAGCCGCGACCTTCTTGTGCAGGTTCTTCAGCGCGCGGCGAAGGACCGTCGTCGACAGAACGAGGAAGAGGCCCGCGCCAAGCAGCACCGCCGTCAGTACCGGTTCCATCCGAAACAGCACGACCGACGCGCCGATCAGGCGCGTAACCATGGAAGCCAGCGTCGGCAGCACCGTCGCAATGCCGTCATCGACGGTCTTTACGTCATTCGACAGCCGGTTCACGAGCTCGCCGGAATGATACTGCTGGACCGGCGCGAATTCGCCGTTCATCAGGTGATGCAGCAATTCCTTTTTCCAGTCCATGTCGAGGAGGATCGTCAGCCGCTGCTTAAATTCGGTTGCAAGGAACCGGAGCGCCACCATCACAAGCACCAGCGCCGCAAGGACGGCGCAGCTCGTCACAAACGCGTTTTTGTCAAACGCGCCTCCGCTCGTCGCAATATCCAGCATTCTCTTCGACTGCATCGCGACCGCAACTCCGACGCCCGCCAGCAGCACATTGACTGCCGACAGAAAGATCAGCATCGGGATTCGTTTCCGGATTCTGCCGGCCAGCCAGCCGAGAACGGATTTTTTCATGGGAACTCCTGCAGAAATAACTATTTTATTTATATCACTTCGGGGAAGGTTCTTCAAGCGCGGCCTGATAAAAAAAGAAGGAAACTGACGTTTCCCCCTCTTTTGTCCCGTGGAGCATACGGGGCTCGAACCCGTGACCTCTTGAATGCCATTCAAACGCGCTCCCAGCTGCGCTAATGCCCCAAGCGCACATTACTATAGCAGAAAGGACGAAAAAACGCAAGCCCTTTTCGATTCACATTCCGTAATACCGTGAAATATAGAAAAAGCCCGGGCAGGCACCGTATGCGGCGTCTGCCCGGGAAATCTCCGATTGAATCGGAATGATCTCAGCGAATCTCGGCGGATCCGACGCCGACAAGGTCGCCGGATGCTTTGTCGAAGAGCATGATGTTGGTGCCCTCGAAGGCCAGGCGAATCTTCTCGCCGATTGCGTAGGTCACACCGCCGAACACCACGCCGGTCAGAAGGAAGTTCCCGATGCGGACGCGGATCGTGGTCTCCATACCGGTCGGCATGGCGCCGTAGATCTCGCCTTCAATGCCGCCCTCTTCCACGATCTTGACGAATTCCGGACGGATGCCGAGCACGTAGTCGCGGTCGGTCACCGGACGGTCATCTGCCGGCACGTCGTCGACGTAAGCGACCGGATACTTGAAGACGGTATCCTTATTGCCCTTTTCGACGTGCTTCTTCTGCTTCCGGCGCTCTGCAAGAACCGCCTCGCGATCCTCATGCTTCTTTTTCAGCGCTTCGCGCCAATCCTCGATCTTCAAGGGCTCCTTGAAGCTGAGCGTTGCCTCGTGATCGCCGAGGATCCGAAGATTCATTGCGCCGTCCGCTGCCTGTTCGCCTTCCGCATCCACGAAATTGATGGACGGATTGCCGACGAAGTCGGCGACGAAGAGGTTGTTCGGGTAATTGTAGACCGTCAGCGGCGCGTCGTACTGCTGCAGGAGGCCGTTCTCGATCAGGCAGATCTTCGACGCAAGCGTCATGGCTTCCATCTGGTCGTGCGTGACGTAGACGAAGGTCCGGCCCGTGGTCAGGTGCAGCCGCTGCAGTTCGGAGCGCATTTCCAGACGAAGCTTCGCGTCCAGGTTGGACAGCGGCTCATCCATGAAAATGACCTGCGGTTCGGGCGCAAGCGTTCTCGCGATGGCGACACGCTGCTGCTGACCGCCGGAAAGCTCCGCGGGATAGCGGTTCATGAAGGGCTCGATCTTCACGAGTTTGGAGACTTCCGCAACGCGTGCGTCGATCTGCGCCTTCGTCATGGTCTTCAGGTTCTTCAAACCGAACGCGATGTTCTGATAGACCGTCATGTTCGGCCACAGCGCGTAGTTCTGGAACAGGAAACCGATTTTTCTCTTATTGGCCGGGACATTGATGCCCTTCTCGCTGTCGAAGACGACGCGGTCGCCGATTTCGATGCAGCCGGAAGTCGGTGTCTCCAGACCCGCGATCATACGAAGGGTCGTGGTTTTGCCGCAGCCCGAGGGACCGAGCAGCGTGACGAAGGAGCAATCTTCAATGGTGAGATCCAAATGATCTACCGCGTAGAAGGAATCCCAGCGTTTGGTTACATCTGTTAAAACAATCTTTGGCATATTCGTACCTCTCTCTTTCGTTAACTGCCGATGCCTTCATCAAGGCTTGCGCCCGTGATCTTGTTCACCGCGAAGTTGGAAATCAAAATCGTGACGATCAGGATCAGGTTGATGCCGCTCGAGAACGCGTACAGACCCATTTCATCGAAATAGTCCAGCGTCGTTGACAAGATGAACCCTTGCGTACAAAGCATCAGGAACAACGACAGTTCTCTTAAGCAGGTCATGAAAGGCAGCAGGTATCCGCTGATGATGGAGGATTTCTGGATCGGAATGATGATTCTCAGCATCCGCTTGTACCAGGGGATGTTCTGCATGATGGCCGACTCTTCAATCTCGCCGCTGATCTGCAGCATCGAGTTCAGCGACGAGCGGCTGGCAAACGGAATGTATTTGACCGTACCGACGATGATCAGGATCCAATAGGTATTGAACAGGTTGATCGTGTCGTTGCTGAGCAGGATGAAAAAAGCAATACCGACAGCAATGGACGGCATCAGGTACGGCAGGAAGGCCATGGAATTCACGTAGGAAGCGAGTTTTCCGCGCCTGTTCTTCGAAACCGCGTAGCCGATCAAGGTGCCGAGCGTACCGGCCGTCAATGCGCAGGACAGGGAAACCAGAATCGTTCCGCCGTAAGCGTTCCAGATGGTGGGATTGAACAGCATGCCCATCTGGCCGTACATGCCGCTCTCCGTGACATTTTCACTGGTCAGCCACCACTTTGAGGTCAGGTACGCCGGATTCCAGGTGTAGAAGAAACTGTAGTCACCGGGGTTTGGCAGGAAGGTCTCAAACGCGAAGGAGACGATCGGGAAAATGCTGGTGAAGAAGGTCGTGACGATGAAAATCGCGCCGATGAGCACCCGGCCGACCTTTCCAAGGTTAATCTTGGAAATCTGTCCGGATTTGCCCGTGACCGTCGTATAACTCTTCCGGCTCTTCAGACTCCGCTGGTTGATGATCATGACCGCGACGCCGAGGAGCATCATGATGACCGCGAGGACGGAAGCTTCACCCGCACGCCGATCGCCCATTTCCAAATACTTCGTGGACAGGGTCGTGAAGTTTAAGAAATGCGGTACCGGATAGGAACCCATCGAGCTGCCGAACACAAGAAGAATCGTGGACAGGATCGCCGGCCGGATGAGCGGCAGGGTGACGCGCGTCATGATCTTCCACTTCGGCGTGTTCAGGATGGTCGCCGCCTCTTCCAGGTTCGCGTCCATGTTGCGGAAAATGCCGCCGATCAGGATGTAGGCGAAAGGCGCGTAATGAAGACCGAGAACGATAATGGAGGGGAACATGCCCTGGCACCACCAGTTCGGCATCGTAATGCCGAAAAGACCTGCTAAAAGACCGTCACGCGTGCCGCAGATCTCAACGCTCTCGAAAAGGTTCTTCCACACCATGGCCAGCGTCCACTGGGGCATGATATAGGGGAAAATGAAAATAGAACTTAAATATTTTTTGAACCGTAAATTGGTTCTTGTAACCAAAAATGCGAATATTCCGCCGTAGAGGATGGAAACCACGCAGGCCATCACGGACATGATGACCGTATTTAGAAGCGGTTCCCACAGGTTCTTCTTCGCCAGTTTGCCGGTGAATAGGTCGATGTAGTTCGCAAAAGTGAAGCCCGTCGTGCGACCGTGTTCCAACTGCTGATCGATGGAACCGACGTGAATGCTGACCGTGTCCTTTAAGATTGCGACGACCGGCGCGATGGTCGTGAACGTGCAGACGATGGCCATGATGACCAGGATCGTGTTCTGCGGTTTGCCGAAGAAGGTCCGCATCTTGTTTAATAAAATGCGGAAGGAGCTTGCGGAAGTATTCGGAGACGCACTGCCTCTGCTCATAAAAGACTCCCTTCTACCCTAAAGAGGCGCCGCATAATACGACGCCTCCGTTCGTAACTACCGATAATCAATGACCGAAGTCATCCATTATTCGGGTTTATACTTGTCAAGCAGTTCGATCCAGGAACCGACCGTGAACGCAACCTCTGCGCAGTAAACCGGATCCTCGATGACGAGCTTGTCTTCCCACCATTAGAAGCCGCGGTCGTTCAGCGCCGGATAAGTTCCATCTTCCTTGTTGCCGCCGGTCGAATGATGATACTTCTCTTCCGTGCCGGCCGCAACGGTCGGGTTGGAGGAGTAACCGCCGATGTCCTTGCCCCATGCGGAGAAACCGTCAACGGTGCAGGTCATGTACGCGATGAACGCGCAAGCGGTCCAGGGCAGCGGGCTGTTGTCGGTGACAAACAGATAATGGCAGTAGCCGTATCCGCCGAAGCCGGTGTAGCCGTCTTCATAAGCCGCAACCTTGATGTTGTTCTTGGAAACGTTTTCGGACTCTTCGATGGAACGAAGCTTGGAGTAAACCAGGAGGCCGAACTGATCCGCAGCGGACTTGTCAACCAGGTTCTTGCAGATCGGGCCGTCATCGGAGACAGCATTGTAGGAGCCGACCCACAGCTTGATCCACGCAAGCGCATACTTTCCGTTGGCATCCAGGTCGAGGTCTTCCGCATCCTGAGCCACTTCGTCGATGGTCTTCTGGATGTACGCCTTCTGATCCGCGCCGAGTTTGTCAAACGCTTCCTTCAGCTGTGCAGCATATTCGGGCTTCGTCAGCATGTAAAGGAAGTTCTTGCCGACGATTTCGGAGTCGATGTCCATGAACTGGCCATGCTCGCCTTCCGCAACGAAATCCCACACGTTCGTGTAGGTCTTGTCGCCAACGCAGTTGTATTCGAAAATCTTGTTCAGGGTCTGCAGTGCAAGGTAGCCCTTGTACGCATCAGCCGTCGTGCCGTTCGCTTCCGCCCACTCCTTCGGAATGAAGGTGTCCAGAATGCCGGTCTGAACCATCTTGGATTCGATCTGGTTGCCGTCCTGGATCAGGACCATGGTGAAGGTAC
>CAMZDH010000021.1 GCA_947305345.1 uncultured Lachnospiraceae bacterium
CTTCTGGATCTCGACGCCTTTCGTCTCCTTCTTCCGGAGCACCCGCTTGTAGTGGTTGTACACCGCGACCGCCAGGGCTTTCTTCGCCTCGTCCTGACCGATGACGTATTCGTCCAGCCGCGCCTTGATCTCGACCGGCTTCAAAAGATGGATGTCCAGGTCGTTCGTTTTCGCGATCTGTTCCGCGTCCTCTTCGATGATCTCGGTGCAAAGCGCCACGCATTCATCGCAGATATAAGTCCCGCGGGTGCGCCCGGCGATCAGTTTCCGGACCTGGCCGCTCTGCTTTCCGCAGAAGGAACAGCGGATCTGATTGTTGGTTGTCGTTGGCATTCACGCCTCCTTGCAATGCGGCTCAGTGATGCGAGATGATCTCGTCGATGAGTCCGTAGGCCTTCGCTTCTTCCGCGGTCATCCAGTTGTCGCGATCCGTGTCCGCCTCGATCTTTGCGAGGTCCTGACCCGAAAAATCCGCGAGCATCGTGTTCATGCGCTTCTTGATCTTTAAGATGTGCTCCGCCGCGATCTGGATCTCGGTCGCCTGTCCGCGCGCGCCGCCGAGCGGCTGGTGGATCAGGATCTCCGAATTCGGCAGGGAATAACGCTTGCCCTTCGTGCCGCCCGCGAGCAGGAACGCGCCCATCGAAGCCGCCATGCCGACACAGATCGTGGAGACGTCGCATTTGACGTACTGCATCGTATCATAGATCGCCATGCCTGCGGAGATGTCGCCGCCGGGGCTGTTGATGTACAGGCTGATGTCCTTCGCGGGATCCTCGGACTCCAGGAACAGAAGCTGCGCGACGACAAGACCTGCCGTCACGTCGTTCACTTCGTCGTTCAGGAAGATGATCCGTTCCTTTAAAAGACGGGAATAAATGTCAAATGCACGTTCGCCGTGGTTCGACTCTTCGATGACTGTCGGGACTAAACTCATGTTTTCCTCCATTCAGAAACGGTTTTGTTGCAGGATGCGATCCGTTACTTCGTGATCAGCTCCAGCGCCTTTTGGGAAGCGAGGTCCTGACGGATGTTCTCGAGCTCCGCCGGCGGCATGAGCTTCTTCAGCTCCTCGACTTCCATCTGATAATCTTTTGCCGTCTTCACGATGTCGGCTTCGACCTCTTCGCCGCTGACCTCGATCTTTTCCGCCTTGGCAATGGCTTCCAGCACCAGCGCGTTCGAATAGCGCGTCTTCGCCTGCTCCTTAAAGCTGTCCTTCAGCGCCTCTTCGGTCTGTCCTGTATACTTTAAGAACAGATCGAGCGTAAGCCCCTGCGCCTGCAGACGGTGCGCGTAATCGTTGACCATCTGGCGCGCCTGGTAATCTACGATCATTTCGGGGATGTCGATCGACGCGTTCTCGACGATCTTCTTCAGCACGGCCTCCTTGTATTCCTCGTCCAGCGCCTTCTGCTTCTTCTCCGCAAGGTTCTTCTTCAGGTCCGCCTTGTATTCCTCAAACGTCTGGAAATCGGAAACCTCATCCGCGAATTCGTCGTTCAGTTCCGGCAGTTCCTTGACCTTGATGCCTTTGATCTTCACTTTGAAGAGCGCCGGTTTTCCAGCGAGTTCCTTCGCGTGATACTCCTCGGGGAACGTGACGTTCACGTCGACGTCGTCGTCAATGTTCTTGCCGATGAGCTGCTCTTCAAACGTGTCGATGAACGAATGCGAACCGATCGTCAGTTCGTGGTCCTCGCCCTTGCCGCCGTCGAAGGGAACGCCGTCCATGAAGCCTTCGTAATCGATGATCGCGATGTCGCCGTCCTGAACCGGGCGGTCCGAAACGCTGACCGTGCGGCTGTTCTGATCCTGCACGCGCTTCAGTTCCGCGTCCAGCTCCTCGTCGGCGACCTCCGCGGTCTTCTTTTCCACGCCGAGGTCCTTATACGCGCCGAGCGTCACTTCCGGCTTCAGCGCGACCTTCGCGGTGTAGACGAACGGCTGGTCCTTGCCGAATTCCTTGACCTCCTCGATCTCGGGCGGCGACATGATCACGAGATCCGCGGTCGCGTCGTCGTTGATCGCTTCGGTATAAGAAGTATTGATCAGGTCGTTCGCAGCGTCCTCATAGAAAATGCCTTCGCCGTAGATCTTCTCGATCATCTTGCGGGGGGCTTTGCCCTTCCGGAATCCGTTGACGGCGATCCTGCCCTTTTCCTTCTGATAGACCTTTTCCACCGCTGCTTCAAACTGTTCGGGCTCGCAGGTGATCGTTAAGCGCGCCAGGTTCCCGTCCAGTTTCTCGACTGTTACATTCATGGTTGATGACCTCCGTGGTTCATTATTCAAACTTATAAATTATAACAAATGCGTCACGCATTTGCAAGTTCCATTTCCAGCGCGGCAAGGAGCTCGCTTTCCGGCACCTTCCGTAAGATCTCGCCTTTCTTTAGGAGCAGGCCGACGCCGTCGCCGCCGCAGATCGCGAGGTCCGCTTCCTTCGCTTCGCCGGGTCCGTTCACGACGCACCCCATGACCGCGATCTTCAGGCGTTTTTCCGGATACTTCCGAACGAGCGCCTGCACCTCTTTTTCAAGCGAGATGAGGTCGATCTTCGTCCGCCCGTAGGTCGGGCAGGAAACTACTTCGATCCCTTCCTCCCGGAGCTTTAACGTCCTTAAGATCGTCTTCGCCGCCCGGACCTCCTCCAGCGGGTCGCCGGTCAGCGATACCCGTATCGTGTCGCCGATGCCTTCGGAGAGAATGAGGCCGAGGCCGATCGCGGACTTGATGCTGCCGTTCATGAGCCCGCCCGCTTCCGTGATGCCGACGTGCAGCGGATAAGGGCATCTCGGCGCAAGGAGCTCATGCGCCTTCACGCACATGAGGACGTCGGACGACTTGATGCTCACGACGAGCTGATCGTAGCCGAGGCCCTCGATCTGTGAGACCTTCTGAAGCGCGGATTCGACGAGGCCTTCCGCGGTCACGCCCCCGTGTTTTTCGACGAGGTCTTTTTCGAGAGACCCGGAATTCACGCCGACGCGGATCGGGATCCTGCGTTCCCTGCAGGCGTCGACGACCGCGCGGACCTTCTCTTCTCCCCCGATGTTTCCCGGATTGATCCGGATCTTGTCCGCCCCGTTTTCCACCGCGAGGATCGCCATCCGGTAATCGAAATGCACGTCCGCGACGAGCGGGATGCGGATCTCTTTCTTGATCTCCGACAATGCTTTCGCGCTCGCTTCGTCCGGCACGGTGCACCGGACGATCTCGCAGCCCTCGTTTTCCAGCGCGCGGATCTGCCGGACCGTCGAAGCGACGTCCGACGTCACGGTATTCGTCATCGATTAGATCAGGATCGGATGCCCGTGTCCGATCACACGGTCCCCGATCCGGATCTCTTTCGTTTCATCGCGATACATTAAAAGAACACCTTTCGAATGTCGTTGAAGAAGACGGCGACCATCAGCAGAAGAAGCAGTCCGAAACCGATCAGCGTGACGATGCCCTCGGCCTTCTTGTCGAGCGGCTTTCCGCGGATCCCTTCCACGATGAGGAACAGGAATCTTCCGCCGTCGAGACCCGGGATCGGCAGCAGGTTCATGATCCCTAAGTTCGCGGAGATCAGGACCGTGAAGCTCATGAGATTCACGATCAGCCAGTAGACCTTCGTCCAGAATCCCTCTTCCTTCGTATCCTCGCCGACCTCCGTCACGATCTCGTTGACGACGCCCGCGATCCCGACAGGGCCCGACAGGTCGTTGAACGACGCTTTCCCGGTCACGAGCATGCCGAGCGACTTGATCACGACGCCCGTATTGTAGGCAAAATCATACCAGCCGTATTTGAAGACTTCCCACGCGTTCAGATGCTCGTTTCTGGGCTCCGCGGTGATCCCGATGAGATAGCGTTTTTCCGTCTCGTCGTAGACCGGCACGAGCTTCGTCGTTCTCGTCTCGCCGCCCCGTTTGTAGGTGATCTCGATCTCCTCGCCCTCGTGCATCGTCATGTAGAGCGTGATGTCCTTGAAAAGATGCACCCTCGTGTGATCGAGCTTCGTGATCTCGTCTCCCGCTTTTAAGCCCGCGCTCTGGGCGGGATAGCCCTTGGCGACGCTGCCGATCTTCGTGGTCGTCGTGCCGACGAGCGCTGCTAAAAGGATCGCGAGCACGAGCGCCAGGATAAAATTGAAGAACGGTCCCGCGAGGATCACGGCAATGCGGGCAAGCAGCGGCTTTTTGTTGAACGCGTGCTCGTCGTCCTGAACGACCTCCTCGGTCGCGTCGCCCGGCAGCACGGTCTCGTTTCCGAGCATCATGCAGTAGCCGCCGAACGGGATCCATTTGACCGCGTATTTGGTGCCGTTCTTGACCCAGGAAAACATCTTCGGGCCGAGCCCGATCGAAAACTCCACGACGCCGATCCCGTTCCGCTTCGCGAGCAGGAAATGACCGAACTCGTGGATGAAGATCACGAGCCCGATGACCAGGATGAAGGCGATGATGCTGATGACGTAATTCACTGAAGTACCTCGTAAGTCACGCGCTCGGTCTCCAGGATCTCTTCGAGACTCGGATCAGCCTTGAACGGCACGCGGGACAATGCTTTTTCAATGTATTCGGGGATCTCCAGAAACCGGATCTTCCCCGAAAGAAATGCCGAAACGGCGCATTCGTTCGCCGCGTTGTAGACGGTCGGCGCGTTTCCGCCCTTCCTGCCTGCATAATACGCCATCGAAAGTCCCGGAAACGTCACATGATCCGGTTTTCCGAAGCGGATCGCGCTAATCTTTGAAAAATCCAGACGATCGCCCGGCATCGGGTGACGTCTCGGATAATCTAACGCGTACTGGATCGCGGTCTTCATGTCGGGCACGCCGAGCTGCGCCTTCACGGCACCGTCCTCAAACTCGACCATCGAATGCACGATCGAATCCGGCTGGATCACGACCTCGATCTTTTCATAGGGCACACCGAACAGCCAGTGCGCTTCCATCACCTCGAGCCCCTTGTTGACGAGCGTGGAGGAATCGATCGTGACCTTTTTCCCCATGTTCCAGTTCGGATGCTTTAATGCGTCCTCCGGGCGGATCGCGGCGAGTTCCTCCCGGGTCCTGCCGTAGAACGGTCCGCCGGAAGCCGTGAGAAGGATCCTGGAGACCGCATTCTCCTCTTCTCCGTGGAGGCACTGGAAGATCGCCGAATGCTCGGAATCGACCGGCAGGAGCCTGACGCCTTTTTCCTTCACGAGCGGCAGGATGAGATGCCCCGCCGTGACGAGGGTCTCTTTGTTCGCGATCGCGATGTCTTTTCCGGCCTTGACGGCCTCGATCGTCGGGCGGATGCCGATCATGCCGACGACAGCGCCGACCGTGATATCCGCTCCTTTAGCCGCTGCGGCTTCGATGAGGCCCTCCATGCCGGAAACGACCTTGACGCTGAGATCCCGGACGTTTTCCCGAAAGGCCTTCGCCGCGTTTTCGTCATAGACCGCGACGATCTTCGGGCGGAATTCACGGGTCTCTTCTTCCAGGCGCTGAATGTTCGAACGCGCCGCGAGGCTTTCCACCTTTAAAAACGCGTTCTGCCGGACCACCTCGAGCGTCTGCACGCCGATCGAGCCCGTCGATCCCAGCACCGCGAGTTTTTTCATGTTCTCCATATGCGTCAACCTGCCACGATCATCGCAAGATAATAGATGACCGGAGCGACAAAAATCACCGAATCAAAGCGGTCCAGTACGCCGCCGTGCCCGGGGATCAGTTTCGAATAATCTTTTACGTCAAAGCGCCGCTTGATTGCGGAGGCCGTGAGATCGCCGAAAACGGAGACGACCGCCGCCGCGCCGGAAAGCAGCGCGGAATACAGCACCGGGTGCCGCATTGCCGCAAAATACTGGGCAAAAACCGCGCCGTAGATGCCGCCGAGAAGCGCCGCGCCGAGCACGCCGCCGGCAAGCCCTTCCCAGGTTTTCTTCGGGCTCACGATCGGCGCCATGTGATGCTTTCCGATCAATACCCCAACGATGTAGGCAAAGACGTCGGAGCCCCATGACGCGATGAAAACGTACCAGAGGATCAGTTTGCCGTCTCCGAGCTCCCGCGTGAGATAGAGGTATGAGATCAACGCCACCGGATAGAGCAGTCCGAAAACAGGCGCGAGGGTCTTTAAGATGTCCGTCTTCTCATAGGTCAGCACGGATACCGCCATCATCACGATGAACGCGGCCGCAAAAAGCGCCGGAATCCATTCGTAAAGGTGGAAGGCGAGAAGTGTGAAGAAGCCCGCCGCCGCGAGATAACCGGCGATGCCCTCCGCCTTTTTGTGGACGCCGAAAACGCGGTACAGCTCGAACAGTCCGATCAGCGAAAGGATCACGATAAAGCCGAACCACCACCAGCCGCCCATAAGGCCGGTCAATATAACGATCGCGAGCAGAATCAGCCCGGAACACAGTCTCGTCAGTAAGTTTTTCCAGTTGATCTTCTTCATGTCGTCTGTTCCTGTTTGACGCCGCCGAACCGCCGTTCTCGGTGCATGTACCATTCCACGGCCTTTTTGAGGTCTTCCATCCTGAAATCCGGCCACAGGACGTCCGTCACGTAAAACTCCGTATAGGCCGCCTGATAGAGGAGGTAGTTCGAGAGCCGCATTTCTCCGCCGGTCCGGATCAGAAGATCCGGATCCGGGATGCCCGCGGTGTCGAGGCGGGAAGCGATCACGTCCTCGGTGATGTCCTCCGGCGACAGCGCGCCTACCCGCACTTCTTCCGCGACCTTCTTCACGGCGCGCGTGATCTCGTCCCGCGCCCCGTAGTTCAGCGCGATGATGAACGTGAGGCCCGTATTGTCCTTCGTTTGTTCCTCGAGGTCGTCCAGGCCCGAGGCGATGTCCTCCGGAAACCGCCGCCGGTCGCCGATCGACTTCACGCGGACGTTGTTTTCCTTCGCGATGCCCATGAGCCGCTTCATGTAAATGCGGAACAGCTTCATCAGTCCCGTGACCTCTTCGTCGCTCCGCTTCCAGTTTTCCGTTGAAAAGCCGTAGGCCGTCAGATATTCAATGCCGAGTTCACCGGCGTCGTAGACGGTCTGCTCGATGACCTTGCAGCCCTCCTTGTGCCCGAATGAACGCGGCATGTTCCGTTGTTTCGCCCAGCGCCCGTTGCCGTCCAGAATGATCGCGACGTGGCGCGGAACTGCATTTTCGTTGTTCATACGCTGATCCGAAGTATGGGGCAACCTTTGAACGGCTGCCCCCTGCGTTCCTGTTAAACCGTCGTGATCTCCGTAGATTTCTTCGCGGTCTCCTCGTCGATCTCCTTAATGAAGCGGTCGGTGAGCTTCTGCGTTTTCTCCTCCAGATCCTTCGCGTCGTCCTCGGTGATCTCGGAAGCCTTTTCGACCTTCTTGATCTCCTCCATCGCGTCCCGGCGGATGTTCCGGACCGCGACCTTCGATGCCTCCGCCTTCTTCCGGATCTCCTTCACGAGTTCCTGACGGCGTTCGCCGGTGAGTTCCGGGAAGACCAGGCGGATCACCTGCCCGTCGTCCGTCGGCATAATGCCGATGTCAGAGGCCAGAATGGCTTTGTTGATGGCTTTAACGAGCGTTTTGTCCCAAGGCTGGATGACGATCATCCGCGCTTCCGGCACGGAAATGTTCGCGACCTGCTGCAGCGGCGCCGGCGCGCCCCAGTAATCCACGGTCAGCCTGTCCAAAAGCCTCGGATTCGCGCGGCCAGCGCGGATCATGGAGAAATCATAGAGAAGCGCTGCTTTGGTCTTCTCCATCTTTTCCTCGGTTCTCGATAATAATTCGTCCATTTTGTACCTCCTTTATCAGTCCGCGGTAATGAATGTACCGATATTATTGCCTTCCAATGCGTTGCGGATGCTGTTCTCCTGCCTAAGATCGAACACCGCGAGCGCCAGGTGGTTCTCCTCCACCATCGTTGCCGCCGTCCGGTCGATCACGCCGAGCCGTTTTTCGACGACTTCGTGAATGGACACGCGGTCATAGCGCTTTGCCTCCGGATGCGTGCCG
>CAMZDH010000022.1 GCA_947305345.1 uncultured Lachnospiraceae bacterium
ACGGCCGTTTTGACTCAAACAATGCGGCCCAGATCCTGATCAATCATTCGGATCACGACCGGACCGTCTCTGAACCGGTCTGGACCCTCGGCATGCCGGACTTCGGCCAGGCGCGCCGCATGCTCCAGACCTTCGACGGCTCTTACAACGTCGGCGTCCTCCCTGTCCCCATTCAGGACGGCCTGATCACACTCCGCGTACCCGCCTGGTCTGCCACGGTCCTCCTCTGGGAGCGCCGAAGCTGAGCCCGGGCGCTTTTGAAACATCCCCTGTCCCGCTCACTAACAGTCGTTCGAGGACAGGGGATGTTTCTTATGCGCCCTGGGTCACGCGGCGCTTGCCCCCTTACGGGCGCTACAGAAAATCCCCTGCCCCCTCACTAACAGTCGTTCGGAGGTAGGGGATTTTCTGGAGTGCTTTGTGAATTAAAGCCGCGGGCTTTTAAAGGACAGGGGCTCAGTCCGCGGGCTGGAGGGCCATGCGGGCGAGGGCGAGGACGGTGTCCTTGTGGGGAGCGGTGACCGTGACGCCGATGCAGTAGTCGGGGATGACGATGTTCAGAAGATCGGAAATGCGGCTGCTGCCGATGACAATGAAGAAGGGGAGGCGCTCGCCGTCGGTGGTGTCGACATAGCGGATGCGGTCGGCGGCGACGAGGTCCGACAGCAGGTCGTCGGGCAGAATGGATTCCAGGTTGGTGAAGATGGAACCGCCGATGTTTTCAGGGTCGACGTAGCCGCGGATTCCTTTTTCCGTGGAGCCCACGACGTCGAGCGTCTTGCCCGCGACCTGGGCGTAGATCGCTTCCAGCTGATACATCTGGTATTCGGTGCCTTCCGCGCCGCTTAAGTAAGCCGTGAGGCCGATGTTGTATTTTTTCTCTTCGTAGTTGAGGTCCTTGCAGAGGGCCGTTTTCATGGCAGCGATTTCGTCCTCTTCAAAAGTTGTGCCGAGGAAGGTGCCGTTTAGGACGTACGGGGTCTTCGATTTCGAAATCGTGATGATCAGGGCGATCGCAAGGGCGAGTAAACCGAGGACGATCGCCGCGTACAGGCCGAAATAATGGATAAACCAGTCAAAACGCTCCTGCAGGGGCGCGTTCTTGACCTTTTCCCATTGGATTTTCAGATTGCTTTTTTCGCCGTAAATATTGGCCATAAGAACCCTTTCAGCCGTCTGTTTCAAGGTGCGGCGGTGATACTGTCATTGTACTTGGCAGCGGCCGTTCTGTCAATGCATCCCCGCTTCAGTATCGATTTCTGTTTCTTGACCGCGTCGCGGTTGTGTATTATAATTATCCGGAAATGCAGGCACTTGCGAGGTAGGAACGTGCGAAAGCTCTTCAACATGGAGAATCCGTTCTGGTCGTTCATCGGGAAACTGGTGGATGTGGTCGTGCTGCACCTGATCTGGCTCGTCTGCTGCCTGCCGGTGTTCACGTTCGGCCCGTCCACGGTCGCGCTTTGCTATGCGCTGATGAAGGACGCGGAAGACAAAGACGGACACTATTACCGCGCGTTTTTCAAGTCGTTCAAGCTGAATTTCAAGCAGGGCATCTTTCTCGGGCTCATTTTCCTCCTGTTAGAGGGCGGGCTCGGCTATACGGTCTTTCTCACTTCGCAGAATGCGGCGCTGAATCCGGCGTTCCCGGCGATCCGCGTCGCGGCGATCGTCATGATGGTTCTTGTGTTCATCACGTTCGAATACGCATTTCCGCTGCTGGCGCGGTTCGACAATACTGTGCGGAAGACGATCATCAACGGCTTCATGATGTCGATTCGGCACCTGGGCTGGACGATCGTCATGACGGCGGTGTTTGTGGGATTTTATGTGCTGATGTATTTCTTTGAACGCTACATTTTTCCGCTGATGCTCTGGGGCTTCGGGCTTGTGGTGTTCATCAATTCGTTCATCATGAATCACATTTTCGCGCCCTACATTGAAATGATCCAGGGCAAGGAAAAGGATCCGGACGAATGGACGGTTCCGGAAGCGGAAGGGGCTTCCGGCGAGACAGATCAAGGAGAGAAGAAAATGGTTAAGATCAGAACACGGTTTGCGCCGAGCCCGACGGGCCGGATGCACGTTGGCAATTTGCGTACCGCATTGTACGCCTATCTTATCGCGAAGCATGAGGGCGGCGATTATCTGCTGCGGATCGAGGATACCGATCAGGAACGCTACGTCGAAGGCGCGGTGGACATCATCTACCGCACGATGGCGGAGACGGGGCTCATCCATGACGAAGGACCGGACAAGGACGGCGGCGTGGGTCCGTACGTGCAGTCCGAGCGCCGCGCGGCCGGCATCTATATGAAATATGCGAAGCAGCTGATCGAAAAGGGCGAGGCATATTACTGCTTCTGTGACGAGGAGCGGCTGAACAGCTTAAAGACGAAGGTCGGCGAGGACGGCAAGGAGATCCGCGTCTACGACAAGCATTGCCTCGGGCTTTCGAAGGAAGAGATCGAGAAGAATCTGGCGGAAGGGAAGCCGTTCGTCATCCGGCAGAACAATCCGACGACGGGCACGACGACATTCCACGACGAAATTTACGGCGACATCACGGTCGACAATGAAGAACTCGACGACATGGTCCTGATCAAATCCGACGGCTATCCGACCTACAATTTCGCGAACGTCGTCGACGACCATCTGATGGGCATCACCCATGTCGTCCGCGGCAACGAATACCTGTCTTCGAGCCCGAAATACAACCGGCTGTACGAAGCGTTCGGCTGGGAGGTGCCGGTCTACGTGCATTGCCCGCTGATCACCGACGAAGAGCACAAGAAGCTCTCCAAACGGAGCGGTCATTCGTCCTTTGAGGATCTGATCGAACAGGGCTTCCTGACCGAGGCGGTCGTGAACTTCGTCGCGCTGCTCGGCTGGTCGCCGGAGGACAATCAGGAGATCATGAGCCTGCAGGAGCTCATTGAAAAGTTCGATTACCGGCGGATCAACAAGTCCCCGGCGGTCTTCGATTACGCGAAGCTCCGCTGGATGAACGGCGAATACTTAAAGAACATGGACGAGAAAGCGTACCTGCAGCGCGCGCTCCCGATCGTTGAAAAGACCGTGACGCGGCCTGTCGATCACAGGAAGATCGCGCTGATGGTGAAGACCCGGATCGAGACGTTCAATGACATTCCGGAGAAGATCGCTTTCTTCGAAGCCGTGCCGGAATACGACGTCAGCCTTTATGAAAACAAAAAGGCCAAATGCGACGCGGCCTCGTCGCTCGCGCTTTTAAAGGAGGTCCTGCCGATCCTGAAAGCCCAGGAGGATTTCAGTAACGACGCCCTGTTCGAGAGATTAAGCGCTTTCGGCCAGGAGAAGGAGTATAAAACGAACTTCGTGATGTGGCCGCTTAGGACCGCGATGTCCGGCCTCCAGATGACGCCGGGCGGAGCGACCGAGCTGATGTCGGTCCTCGGAAAAGACGAGACGATTGCCCGGATCGAAGCCGCGATCGAAAAGCTTTCCTAAAACACTTTTTCCCCTGCCCGGACACCGGGCGGGGGTTTTCCTTTTTCAGCATTCATTTCCAGAGGAATAATCCATGAACATGAACGATGCACAGCGGCGCGCCGCAGCGCATCGCGACGGTCCGTGTATGGTTTTGTCCGGCCCGGGAAGCGGGAAGACGACCGTCATCACGGGCCGCGTGAAAGTGCTGACGGAAGCGTACCGGATCCCGCCGGAACACATCCTGGTCATTACATTTACCCGTGCGGCAGCGGCCGAAATGAAGAAGCGGTATTTAAAGCTCGTCTCAAAGACCGCGACCGCGGTCACCTTCGGAACGTTCCACAGCGTCTTTTTCGCGATGCTCCGACAGGAGCTGAAGATCGGACCGGACGCGGTCGCGGCGGAAGCGCTCCGATACCGGTTTTTGGAAGAAGCGCTCCAGCGCACGGGGAATGCGGCGCTTTCTGGACGGGAGACGCTGTCGTCGATCCTGTCGGAGATCTCGTACGTCAAAAATCACGGAAGTTCGCCGGAAGCCGTTCATTCCGCGGCCTGCGGTACGGCTTTTCCGGCGATCCTGAACGCGTATGAGGCGCGGCTTCAGGAGGAGGGGCTGCTGGATTACGACGACCTTCTGACGAAGACGAAAGACCTGCTCCTTCAGCGTCCCGAGGCGCTTTCTCGCTTTCGGGAACAGTTTCAGTACCTCCTCATCGACGAATTCCAGGACGTGAATCCGGTGCAGTTCGACGTTGTGAGACTCCTCGCGGCGCCGAAAAACAACCTCTTCATCGTCGGAGACGACGACCAGTCGATCTACGCGTTCCGCGGCGCGGCGCCGAAGATCATGCTGGATTTTCCCAAGGCGTTTCCGGGCACAAAAGTACATAAGCTGGAGGTCAATTACCGGTCGAACGCGGAGATCGTCCGGGCAGCGGGCGCGCTGATCGGGGAGAACAGGATGCGCTACCCGAAGAAACTGACCGCGGCGAAGGGACGGGGCGGCTCGGTCCGGATGACGGCCTACCGGACGCGGGACGATGAATGGGAAGCGATCGGCGCGGAGATCGCCTCCCTGATCCAGAGCGGCCGCGCGCCGGAGTCGATCGCGGTGCTCTCCCGGACGAACAACGCGTCGGCGGGGCTCGTTCGCGTTTTCTTTCAGAAATCGATCCCGTTCACGCTGAAGGACAAGCCGTTCAACGTGTTTTCGCATTACGTGTGCAAGCCCGTTTTCGCGGCGCTGAACTATGCGTCGGGCAACCGGACGCGGAAGAATTTCCTGCTGTTCATGAACTGTCCGTATCACGGGATCCTGCGGGAGGATCTTAAGGAAGAGCAGGTCGATCTCGCGGCGCTTGAGAAAGCCTGCCGCGCGGACGAAAGGACGCGGTATCTCGCGCCGCGGATCAGGACATTCCGGGAGGAACTGGATCTTCTCGCGCGGCTGAAGCTCCCTTACGCGATGGTCAATTATTTCCGGCGCGGCATGGGGTATGACCGTTTTGTCGAAGAGACAGCCGAAAAGCGCGGCACCGATGCCGGAGCGCTGCTTCGGATCCTGGACGATGTGCAGCATTCGGCGCGGCAGCAGTGTACCGTCGAAGAGTGGTACCGCTTCATTGCGGCGTATACGGAAAAACTCCATCAGGCGGAAAAGCAGGAGACACGGGAAGAAGGGAAGGTCGTGCTTTCGACGCTCCACGGCGCGAAGGGGCTGGAATACGAGACCGTCTACATTCCGGATCTCATGGAGAAGATGATCCCGCACGAAAAAGCGCGGACGAAGGAAGCGTTGGAAGAGGAGCGGCGGCTTCTGTACGTCGGCATGACGCGCGCCGTATCGGAATTACGCCTTTCCTACTGCCATGAGCAGAACGGAAAGTTCCTGACGCCAAGCCGCTTCATTCCGGAAATCGGACTTCGGGAAGTGAACGGGCAGGGCACCTGATTTTACAATCTGTCACGTCAAAAAGGCGGCTGAAAATGCCGCGCAACCGGAGAATTCCCGAATAATAAAGCGAAACCGCTCAAAAACGGACACATTAGGAATTGACATTTTTTCCGATTTGGCATACACTATACTCGAGGTGTTGTAAAGATGCTGAAGGTTCGTTATGTCGGATATGAAGTCGTCGGCGAGAATTACGCCAGGATTTTCCGCCCCAACGGGAGCGGAGATTACGTCCTGGTGTATTTCCACGAGACCATGCACGTCCTGCTTGAGAATGAGATCGCGGTCGCCGAACCTGACACGATGATTCTCTACAAGCCGGGCGTGGAACAGGACTTCAGCGCCCTTCGGGACTTCAGCGCGACCTATGTGCATTTTACTGCGGATTCAGAAGAGGTCGCCCGCCTCGGCGTGCCGGAAATGAAGGTCCTTTGCCCTGAGAATGCGGGCATCGTCCTGCAGTTCTTAGAGCAGCTGAACCGCGAATACTACACGCGGGACATTGGCTTTGAGGATCAGATGGATGCGCTTCTTCGGAATCTCTTCGTTTATCTCTCGCGCGAATTTCATGAGAACTCGCCGGAGCTTGCCGACCGGGCGTCGCTTTACCGCCTGTTCTGCGAGGCGCGGTTCACGATGCTTTCCAACTGCGAAAAGGAATGGGCTTCGACCAACATGCCGGAAATGGTATCGAAGAGCCGGAGCCAATTCTACAAATACTACAATGAATTCTTCGGGATCTCGCCGATGGCGGACTTAAACCGCGCGAGGATCGAAAAGGCGAAGATCCTCCTGACGAACAAGGACGTCAGCGTGACCGAGGTCGCGTCGCTCGTCGGTTACGCGAGCATCCATCACTTTTCGCGTACATTCAAGGAGCACACGGGTCTTTCACCGCTCCAGTACGTAAAACGGATCACGAACCGGCGCTGACCGGAACAGGCAACTGTTCATGCAGAAGCGCCGATCAATTTGAAGGAGGGATTTATGGCAAGACAGAAGAAAACCATGGACGGCAACAACGCCGCGGCATATGTGTCGTACGCGTTCACCGAAGTCGCGGGCATTTACCCGATCACACCGTCCAGCCCGATGGCAGATTACGTGGACCAGTGGTCCGCGGCAGGGCAGAAAAACATTTTTGGCACGACCGTCAAAGTGGCGGAGATGGAATCGGAGGCGGGCGCTTCCGGTACCGTCCACGGCTCGCTGGCAGCGGGCGCGCTGACGACCACCTACACGGCTTCCCAGGGTCTGCTCCTGATGATCCCCAACATGTATAAGATCGCCGGCGAACTGCTTCCGGCGGTATTCCACGTTTCCGCGCGCTGCGTCGCAAGCCACGCGCTGAACATTTTCGGCGACCATTCCGACGTGTACGCCTGCCGTCAGACCGGTTTCGCGATGCTCGCGGAATCCAATCCGCAGGAGGTCATGGACCTCGCGGCCGTCGCGCATCTGGCAGCCATCAAGGGCCGCGTGCCGTTCATCAACTTCTTTGACGGGTTCCGCACCTCTCACGAGATCCAGAAGATCGAAGTCTGGGATTATAAGGATCTGAAGAACATGGTCGACATGGACGCGGTCGAAGCGTTCCGGAAGCGCGCGCTGAATCCGGAGCACCCGATCATGCGCGGCAGCCATGAGAACGGCGACATCTTCTTCCAGCACCGCGAAGCCTGCAACGAATATTACGACAAGCTCCCCGCGGTCGTCGAATCCTGCATGGACCAGGTCAACGCGAAGCTCGGCACGAACTATAAGCTTTTCAACTATTACGGCGCGCCGGACGCGGAGACCGTGATCGTCGCGATGGGTTCGATCTGCGACGTCGCGGAGGAAGTCATCGACTACCTGACGGCGAAGGGCGAAAAAGTCGGTATCGTCGAAGTCCGGCTGTACCGTCCGTTCGTCGCCGCCCGCCTTGCGGAAGCGATCCCCGAGACCGTGAAGAAGATCGCGGTCCTCGACCGGACGAAGGAACCCGGCTCCCTGGGCGAGCCGCTTTATCTGGACGTCGTTGCCGCATTGTCCGAAATGAACCGCGGCGGCATTCAGGTCTCCGGCGGCCGCTACGGCCTCGGCTCCAAGGACACCCCGCCGTCCTCGATCTTCGCGGTCTTTGACGAACTCAAGAAGGACGCGCCGAAGAAGCATTTCACGCTCGGCATCCACGACGACGTCACGTATCTTTCGCTCGAAGAAAAGCCCGCGCCGAATACGGCAGCGCCGGGCACGATCGAGTGCAAGTTCTGGGGACTTGGCGGCGACGGCACGGTCGGCGCGAACAAGGACTCCATCAAGATCATCGGCGACCACACGGACAAATTCGTGCAGGCGTATTTCCAGTACGACTCGAAGAAGACCGGCGGCATCACGATCAGCCATCTGCGCTTCGGCGACAAGCCGATCAAGAGCCCGTACTACATCAACAAGGCGGACTTTGTGGCGTGCCACGTCCCGTCGTACATCACCAAGGGCTTCCCGATCGTGCGCGACGTCAAGCCCGGCGGCGTGTTCC
>CAMZDH010000023.1 GCA_947305345.1 uncultured Lachnospiraceae bacterium
AGGAGATCCTTCGGATCTTAGACCTTTACGACGAGCGGAACAATCTGTCCTGCAACCTCCCCTACGGCAAGCAGCGGAAGCTGGAGATCGCGCGCGCGCTCGCGACGAATCCGAAGCTTCTTTTGCTCGACGAGCCGGCGGCCGGCATGAACCCGTACGAAACGGAGGATCTGATGCGCATCGTCCGGCGTCTCCGCGACGAATTCGACATGACGATCCTGCTCATCGAACACGACATGCATTTTGTTACCGGTCTTTGCGACGAGATCACGGTCTTAAACTTCGGCCAGCCCATTGCTCACGGGACGCCCGAAGAGGCGCTGAACGACCCCGAGGTCGTCCGCGCGTACATCGGCGGATAAGGAGGGAATGAGATGGCGTTATTGGAAGTCAGGGATCTACAGGTTTTTTACGGCGTGATCCAGGCGCTCAAAGGCATCAGCTTTGACGTCAACGAGGGCGAGATCGTGACGCTGATCGGCGCGAACGGCGCCGGCAAGACCACGACCATGCAGTCGATCATGGGCCTGATCCCGATCAAGAGCGGCACCGTGACCTTTGACGGTAAGGACATCACGAAGACCCCCGGCCACAAGATCGTCGGCATGGGCCTTTCGCAGGTGCCGGAGGGCCGGCGCGTGTTTCAGGAGCTGACGGTCCGCGACAACCTCTTACTCGGCGCGCATCTGCAGAAGAACAGGGCGGTCATCGAAGAGGAGATGGAGAAGGTCTTCAACCGGTTTCCGCGGTTAAAAGAGCGGCACAAACAGATCGCCGGCACGCTGTCCGGCGGCGAGCAGCAGATGCTCGCGATGGGCCGCGCGATGATGTCGAACCCGAAGATCCTGATGCTCGACGAGCCGTCAATGGGTCTTTCACCGATCCTGGTCGACCAGGTGTTCAGCATCATCAAGGAATACAACGATGAGGGCGTGACGATCCTTCTCGTCGAGCAGAATGCGGGTATGTCGCTTGCGATCTCGGACCGCGCTTACGTTCTGGAAAACGGCAAGATCGCGCTTTCCGGCACGGGGAAAGAACTGATGGCCTCCGAAGAAGTGAAGCGCGCTTACCTCGGGCTGTCGTAAAGGATCCCTCATGAGCCTGACCAATCTTTCTTTTTTCGGCCTGTTTTTCCCGCTGCTGCTGATCGCGTATTACAATCCGCTGCTGAAGAAAAACTGGTTCAGAAAACTCTTGCTGGCCGGTGCGAGCATCGGCCTTTACGCGTTCTGCGAGCCGGTCTATTTCCTGCTGCTCGTCGGGCTGATCCTGGTGAATTATCTTTTCGTCGTGCTGGCGGACCGTTTCCGGGCCAAAGCGTTCCGGATAGCCGCGATCGTGATCGACGTTCTGGTGCTCCTTTTCTTTAAATACGTGAATCAGGTCCTGTCGTTCGGGCTGATCCATGCGTCGTTCAGCCGGATCGCTTTCCCGGTCGGGCTTTCCTATTTCACGTTCAAGGCGATCTCTTACGTCGTGGACAGCCGGGAAGAAAAAAGCGGGAATCTGCTGGACGTGATGATCTACATTGCCAATTTCCTGACGATCGTTTCCGGCCCGATCTCCACCTACAAGCAGGAACTGCCGTCGATCCGCGGGAAGAAAGCGCCCTCGTTCGAGGCCGCGGGCCGCGGATTTGAACGGATCGCGATCGGATTCGGCAAAAAAGTGCTCATTGCCGACAGCTTCAGCCTGCTCGTCAACATGTGCTTTTCGTCGGCGAACTTAAGCGTCGTGATGTCCTGGGCCGGCGCGCTCGCGTTTTCTTTGCAGCTGTTCTTCGATTTTTCCGGCTATACGGACATCGCGATCGGCGTCGGGTATCTTCTCGGCTTTGATCTGCCGGAGAACTTCAATTTCCCGTATATGGCAAAGTCGGTCTCGGATTTCTGGAAACGCTGGCACATTTCGCTGACAAAATGGTTTACCCAGTACATCTATTTCCCGCTCGGCGGCTCCCGGGTCAAGACCGTTTTCCGGCATCTTTTCAACCTTTTCGCCGTATGGCTCGTGACCGGGCTCTGGCACGGCTCCACGCTGAATTTCCTCGTCTGGGCGATGATCTATTTCATCCTTCAGGCACTGGAAAAATACACGAAGCTTTCCACGTTCTTAAATAAGATCCATCTCGGGCGGGTCTATACGCTCCTCGTCGTGCTCTTTGAATGGGTGATCTTCAAATCCGAAAGCCTTGGCGCGGCGGTTTCCTATTTCGGTCACATGTTCGGCGTGAGCGGCAACGTGTTCTCGACCGGCGAGGATTGGATCACGATCGCGAAGCACGCGGTCCCGTTCGTCCTCGGGATCGTATTATCGACGAACGCGGGCGCAAAGCTCCGGGAGCTCCTCTCAAGGAAGCTCGTCTCCAAAACGGTTTATCACGTCTTTTTGGTCGCCGTGCTCGTGATCTGCATCGTGATCACGGCGAGCAAGGGCTTTTCCGCGCCGCTGTACGCGGGGTTCTGATCGGGAGGCGGCAGGATGAAGAAAGAAAACGTCGTATTCGTGATCGCAAACGCAGGCGTCTTCCTGCTCCTCATGCTGTGCCTTTTCGGCGCGCGGCTGTTCCGGGAGAAGATCCGGCAGGCGGAAAACCGTGAAAAGAAGCCGGCGACCTACACCGTCGTGGCCGTGGATTGGAAGAGCCTTTACCCCGACGACACTGAAAAGACCGCGCCCGCCGTCGAAACGCCCTCGAAGCTTGAGCGGATCAAGGAGCAGCTCCTGAAGATCGGCACGACCGGAGAACGCTGGATCAAGGACGTCTACAAGTATGAAGAGATCTCTACGGCCGGCCGGGCCGTCTCCGCCCTGCTGTCCGACGTCACGATCTTTTCCGACGACTTTACGCGGCTTCCGGACGGGTATTGGATTAGCCCCGCGACTTCCCCGCAAAGCACCGAAGCGTACGAGGCCGACATGGAGGAATACCGGCTCCTGAAGGAACATCTGGAGGCACAGGGGATCCCGTTCCTCTACTGCGATGTCGCGCCGAAGGAATGCGTGGAAGACGCTGCAAAGCTCCGCGGCATCACAAGCTATACGCACGAGAACATGGACAGGCTTTACGCAGTCCTTTCGTCATACGGGATCGATCACATCGATTTCCGGACAAAGATCCACGGAGAAGGCCTGGATCATCACGGGCTCTATTACAAGACGGATCACCACTGGACCTGTCAGGCGGGGTTCTGGGCGACCTCTGTCATCGAGCAGGAGATCCGGGAACGCTACGGCATTGACATTCAGGACGTGAACAGCTTCGGCGCCTATTCTGTCAAAACCTATCACAACGCGATCTTCGGCGCGCCGGGAAAGCAGGTCACGCACTTCGCGGAGCAGGCAGAGGATCTGGACATTCTGCTCCCGGAATTCGAAACGGAGTTCCGGATCGAGATTCCGGATTATTCGATGGACAGGACGGGATCCTTCGAGGACGTTTTCATCGATGAGCAGGGCATCCTGAACGCGATGGACGAAGGCGGCGGATACGGATACGAACAGATCCTGTTCGGGAACCGGCCTTACGTGAAGATCACGAACCTGAAGGACGCCTCCGGCCCCAGAGTGCTGATGATCCGGAATTCGTTCGCGCTGGTGGTCGCCCCGTATCTCGCCGAATCCTGCTCGGAGCTGCTTTTACTGGACATGAGGTTCTTTAACGGAAATGTCACGGCCTGCATCGACGAGTTCAGCCCCGACATCGTCCTGGTCATGAAATAAGCCGTTCATCGGAAAACCTCGTTGAAATCATCCGTCAGAACGCTCTGTGCATGCGGCGTTCAGACGCTGAAAAGGCCCCTGAAAGCGATTGACATTCGGGGACCTTTATATTACACTGTTTGTCGGAAAAAACGGCAGCAACAGCGGTTTTTATTTGCAGAAAGGAGCGTTTTAAATTGAACTACTTTGAAATTGTGGACGTCGTTGGACGCGAGATCATGGATTCCCGTGGAAATCCCACGGTTGAGGCGGAAATTACGCTGGCCGACGGTACGGTCGCGCGCGGCACGGCGCCGAGCGGGGCATCCACCGGCGAATTTGAAGCATTGGAGCTTCGGGACGGCGACAAGGCACGTTACGGCGGCAAGGGCGTCCTGAAGGCGGTCGAAAACATCAACACCGTGATCGCGGACGCGATCCTCGGCATGGACGCTTCGGACACGTACGCGGTCGACAAGGCAATGCTCGACGCGGACGGCACGAAGGATAAATCCAAACTCGGCGCGAACGCGATCCTCGCGGTCTCGATCGCCTGCGCGCGTGCGGCGGCGACCTCTCTCGGTCAGCCCCTGTACCGTTTCTTAGGCGGCGTGAACGGAAACCGTCTGCCGGTCCCGATGATGAACATCTTAAACGGCGGCGCGCATTCGTCCGCACCGATCGACGTGCAGGAATTCATGGTCATGCCGGTCGGCGCAAATTCCTTCCGCCAGACGCTCCAGTGGTGCGCGGAGGTCTTTCACGCGCTTCAGGCGCTCCTGAAGGCGGAGGGTCAGTCGACGGCAGTCGGCGACGAGGGCGGCTTCGCGCCGAACCTTTCGAGCGACGAGGAGACGATCGAATACATTCTGAAGGCCATCCGTAAAGCGGGATACGAACCCGGCAAGGACTTCATGCTGGCGCTCGACGTCGCGGCGTCCGAGTGGAAGGGCTCGAAGAAAGGCGAATACCGGCTTCCGAAGGCGGGCAAGGTCTACACGACCGACGAACTGATCGCGCATTGGAAGGAACTCGTCGAGAAGTACCCGATCATCTCGATCGAGGACGGCCTCGATGAAGAAGACTGGGAAGGCTGGCAGAAACTGACGAAGGCTCTGAGCGACAAGATCCAGCTCGTCGGCGACGACCTGTTCGTCACGAATACCGAGCGCCTTGCGAAGGGCATTCAGAACGGCTGCGGCAACTCGATCCTGATCAAGCTGAACCAGATCGGTTCCGTGTCCGAGACGCTGGAAACCATCAAGATGGCGAACAAGGCCGGCTATACCGCGGTGACCTCTCACCGGAGCGGCGAGACCGAGGATACGACGATCGCGGACCTCGCGGTCGCGCTCAACACCTGCCAGATCAAGACCGGCGCGCCGAGCCGCACCGAGCGGGTCGCGAAGTACAATCAGCTCCTCAGGATCGAAGAGGAACTCGGCGACAGCGCGGTCTATCCGGGACTTTCCGCGTTCAATATCAAGCGGTAACGCGTTTTTGAAGGAAACACAGGAGGAAGCCCCATGGAGATGAGATTCTATCGCTGCAATCATTGCGGCAACATCATCGCGGTCGTCAAGGCGAGCGGCGTGCCCGTCATGTGCTGCGGCGAGAAAATGCAGGAGATCATTCCCGGCACGACGGACGCTTCGCTTGAAAAGCACGTCCCGGTGTTCACGGTCGAAGGCAATACCGTCACGGTCAAGGTCGGCGCGGCCGCGCATCCGATGCTTCCCGAGCATTACATCGAATGGATCGCGCTGAAGACCCGCTTCGGCAACCAGCGCCGCGCGCTTCATCCGGGCGACGCGCCGGAAGCGCAGTTCGCGCTGCTGCCCGGCGACGAGGTCGAAGCGGTCTACGCGTATTGCAACCTGCACAGTCTCTGGAAGGCATAAGGCGCGTTCCGGAAACGTTCCAGAAGACCGAAAAGAAAAAATTAAAGAACCAGTTGACAAATTAGCCATGCCTAACTATAATCATGGTTGAGGGTGGCGTTTGCCAGCCGGTTTTTTTGCATAGCGGTTAGCATAGGGTAACCATTGCGCGGACGAAGGAGAATGGAAATGCTGCCATTGACATTGGTACAGGAAGGGGAAGAGAGCATCATCCGGCGCATCAGCGGGACGGACGAAGTGAAGAACCGGCTGGAAGCCCTGGGCTTCGTGGTCGGCGGCACGGTGATCGTCGTTTCGCGAAACGGCGGGAACCTGATCGTAAACGTCAAGGAGTCCCGCATTGCCGTCGATGAAAAACTGGCGCAGAAGATCATGGTCTGAGACCGGGTCACCCCATACTTGAAGAAGAGGAGACGTAAAATGAAGACACTCAGGGAAGCAAAGGTCGGCGAGACCGTCCGGGTGGTGAAGCTCCACGGCGAAGGCGCGGTCAAACGCCGCATCATGGACATGGGCATCACCCGCAAGGTGGAGATCTACGTACGGAAAGTGGCGCCGCTGGGAGATCCCGTGGAAGTCACGGTCCGCGGCTACGAGCTTTCGATCCGGAAAGCGGACGCGGAAATGATCGAGATCGAGTAATAACGTATTTTTTTAACTACCGGTTAGCAAACGCTAATCGAGAACAGGAGAAAGAGTGAAACCATGAGTATTCGCATTGCCTTGGCGGGCAACCCCAACAGTGGCAAGACCACATTGTTTAATGCGTTGACGGGATCGAACCAGTTCGTCGGAAACTGGCCGGGCGTCACCGTGGAGAAAAAGGAAGGGAAACTGAAAAAGCACGAGGACGTCACGGTCACGGACCTGCCGGGCATTTATTCCCTGTCGCCCTACACCCTCGAAGAGGTCGTCGCGCGGAATTACCTGATGAATGAAAAGCCGGAAGCGATCTTAAACATCGTCGACGGCAGCAATCTGGAGCGGAACCTCTATCTGACGACCCAGCTGACGGAACTGGGCATTCCGGTCGTCGTCGCGATCAACATGATGGACGTGGTCAAGAAGAACGGGGACAAGCTGAATACGAAGGAACTCAGCCGTCAGCTGGGGTGTAAGGTGGTCGAGATCTCCGCATTGAAGAACGAGGGCATCGAGGAAGCGTCGGAAGCCGCGATCGAAGCCGCAAAGAACGGAAAGACGATCCCGATGCATACTTTTTCCGGTCCGGTGGAGCATGCGCTTGCGCACATCGAAGAAGCCGCCGTGCACAACATGCCGGAGGAGCGCCAGCGCTGGTACGCGATCAAGGTGTTTGAGCGCGACGACAAGGTGCTGGAGGAATTAAATCTTTCCGAGGAGACCCGCGCGCACATTGAAAACGACATCGCGGCGGCCGAAAAGGAGTTGGACGACGACGCGGAAAGCATCATCACGAACGAGCGTTACGTTTACATCGCCTCGATCTTAAAAGGCTGCTATACCAAGAAGGACGCCGGTAAGCTGTCGGTCTCCGATAAGATCGACCGGGTGCTCACGAACCGCTGGGCGGCGCTTCCGATCTTTGCGGTAGTGATGTTCCTCGTCTACTTCCTTTCCGTCACGACCGTCGGTACCTGGGCGACGGACTGGGCAAACGACGGGCTGTTCGGCGACAGCGGCTGGCATCTCTTCGGCATCGGCTCCGGAAAATACGACGACGCGATGACCGACTACGCGAAGGAAAACGTCTGGACGGACGCGCTCGTCTCCAAGGTCAAGGCGGCCGCGGAAGCGGACGTCGTCGGTGCGGAAGACATTTTAGGCGCGATCGAAGACGAGGATTTCGGCGCTTTCGACGAGGCTTACGGCTTCTACGCGGATGCGCTTGCTGAAGCCGGATATGACATTACGGAAGAATACGAGGCAGCGCTCGGGGAGGAAGCCGAAGGCGTTCCGGATCCGGCGGATTACGGCGTCTTTGTGCCAAGCATCCCGGTCCTCGTCGAAGGGCTTCTCGACCGGGTAAATGCGGCCGATTGGCTGAAGAGCCTCATCGTTGAAGGCATCATCGGCGGCGTTGGCGCGGTCTTAGGCTTCGTCCCGCAGATGATGGTCCTCTTCATTTTGCTTGCGTTCCTCGAGGCCTGCGGCTACATGGCCCGCGTCGCCTTCGTGCTCGACCGGATCTTCCGCCGCTTCGGCCTCTCCGGCAAATCCTTCATTCCGATGCTGATCGGTTCCGGCTGCGGCGTGCCCGGCATCATGGCGTCCAGAACGATCGAGAACGAGCGTGACCGCCGGATGACGATCATGACGACGACCTTCATCTCCTG
>CAMZDH010000024.1 GCA_947305345.1 uncultured Lachnospiraceae bacterium
TTCATGAGGGAGATCAGCAAAACGTACACGATGAAGATCACGAGCCGAAGCCCGCCTTCGATGAGCGCGATCAAATATTCATTCGCGATCCAGCGCCGGAGAATGTTCGCGAGCACCGTCGGCAGCACGATAAACAGGCCGACCGCGAAAAGGACCGCGATCACGATCGTCACGGCCATGCCGCCCTTCGAGATCTGCTCCGGTTCCTGTCCGTCCTCCGTCTCGATTGCCTTGTTTGAAGACCAGCTGAGCGTCTTCATGCCGAGGATCAGCGATTCGACGAGCGAGACCGCGCCGCGGATGAACGGCCAGCCCGCCCATTTGTGCTTTTCCGCAAACGATGTCACGGTCTCTTCCATGACTTCGATCGTCTGATCGGGCTTCCGGACCGCGACGGCATAACGCTTTCGATTCCGCATCATGATGCCCTCCATAACGGCCTGTCCGCCGATGCCGGAAAAACACTTTTTGACCTTTGCCTCTTTTTTCATTGAACCGCCCTCTTAAACCGCTCTAAAACAGAAAAATTGCCACGGTGAAGCAGATTTCTCCGCAAGACCGTGGCAATTCTTCAAAACAGACTATTGATTTTCGACGCCGTATTTCTTGTTGAAGCGCTCGATACGTCCCTTCGCGGACACCGCTCTCTGCTGACCGGTATAGAAGGGATGGCACTTGGAGCAGGTCTCAACATGGATCTCGCTCTTCGTGGAACGGGTCTTGAAGGTGTTCCCGCAGTTGCAGGTCACCGTACATTCGACGTATTTCGGATGGATGCCTTCTTTCATTTTCTCACCTCTCATTATTTGCCTGGTTTCCGACCAGGCGCTTGTGAACCAATAGACTTTATCATAAAAAAATGGAAAAAGCAAGCACTTTTTCCTTGGGATTCTGTCTGGATGCGTTCTGAAGACGCCCGCCCGGCTTCAGATCAGCTGCTTCATCACGTAGGCGTAGATCGCGTCCGCATTGTCCTTGAGATGCTCGGAAAGCACCTTGGCCTGCTCTTCCGTCGGGACGGACAGGCTCATTTCGAAGAGCGTCGACTTGCCCTCGCGGACCTTGACGTGCGCCATATAATCGAACTCCGGCGTCTTGTAATAATCGACGACCACGCCGGTCTCGGTGCGGAGCTGGAACTTGTTCTCCTCGATGTAACGGTCCATGTCGGCCTTGACGGTCTCCGACAGGTCGTTCTTGAAATAATACAGGACCTCGTCGCCCTCTTTCCCGAGCTCGTAATGTTCGGCCTCGTGGATCGTTTCCGACGTGATGAGATGCGCGTCGACGAGCGCCTGCAGGACCTCCTGGAACTTGAAATAGTTCGTATAGCCGTTCTGCTCGAAAAAAGTCCATAACTGAGCGTTGGAAAGCGGAAAATTCACTTTCTTCAGGAGATACAAAATCATTAACTTGTAGAGAACTGCAGGTTCCATCATGTTGCTCGGCTCCTTTAGTTCAATCTAACACGAAAACCCGTTCAGCGCAAGATACGAATTGTGGTAGCGGCGGTCGTAGGTCACATCTTCTCCGAACCAATCCGGCGGCGTGAACGCAAGCGCTTCCTCGACCGTCGGGAACTCGACTTCCGCCATCACGAGCCCCTCGTGCGCCCCGTGAAACACGTCAAGCTCGATCGTATAGGGACCGAACGGGATCCTGTAGCGCCGCTTTTCGACGACCCGCCCGTCGCGCTTTTCCTTAAGATGCCGGTAGGACGATTCATTGAGCGGAAGGTTGTACTCCTCGCGGGAAAGCATTCCCGGTCCTTTGTACGTCAGGTAAAACGCGTCCCCGTCCTGCCGGACCCGGATGATGGGATCGACGGAAAGATAGGCCTGCTCCATCTCCGCATAGGGGTAGTTTTCCAAGCCCTCCGGGAACCGTTTCACCGCGAACTTCCGCTCGATCTCCATCTTCAGGACTCCTTTTTCTTGTGTCCGAAGCGGTTTTCGGTCCCGCTGAACAGCCGTTTGATGTTGCTCCGGTGCCGGAGGATGAGTAAGGCCATCAGGACCGCGACCATGATCAGGAATTCAATGAAGACCGGGCTTTCGAACGGCGATACGAACGTCCGGTAACCGTAGACGAGCGCAAGCGCGACGACGCCGAGCGCCGTCGTGATCGAGGCGTGCGACACATAGCCCGTCGTCACGGCGACGAAGAAAAACCAGACGAGACCGATGCCGGTGCTCAAAGGATCCCAGGCGAGCGCCCAGCCGAGCGTCGTCGCGACGCCCTTTCCGCCCTTGAACTGGAGCCAGCAGGGATAATTGTTGCCGAGCGCGACGCCAAGCGCCACGTAAAGGAGGTAGACGATCCAGTACGGATCGCCCTTGAAAATGAGCCGCACCGCGAGACAGGGAAGAAACGCCTTCAGCGCGTCAAAAAAGAGCACGATGAGACCGCCCTTGAGGCCGAAGACCCGGAGCGCGTTGGTCGCGCCCGTATTGCCGGACCCTTTCGTCCGGATGTCGACGCCCCGGCTCCTTCCGTAGAGATACCCCGTTTGAAAGAGCCCGAAGCCGTAGCCGATAATCACACAGAGAATGCGTATCAGAATCGTCATCTTTGTTCCTTTTCACTTCGTTCACGGATGATGAATTTCAACGGCGTTCCCATGAAGCCGAACGCCTGCCGGATCTGGTTTTCCAGATACCGGACATAGGAAAAATGCATCAGTTCCTTGTCGTTGACGAACAGGACGAAGGTCGGCGGCTTCACGCTGACCTCGGTCGCGTAAAAGATCTTGAGCCGTCTTCCCTTGTCTGACGGCGGCTGCTGCAGGACCGTCGCGTCGTTGATGATCTCGTTCAGAACGCCCGTCGCGATCCGAAGGTTCTGATTCGCGATGACCGTGTCGATCATGCTGAACAGTTTTTCGACGCGCTGGCCGGTCTTCACGGAAATGAAAAGGAGCTGCGCATAGGGAATGAACGACAGGGTCTTTTTGATGTCCTCGGTAAACCGGTAGATGGTCTTGTCGTCCTTTTCGACGAGATCCCATTTGTTGACGACGATGATGATGCCCTTGCCCCGCTCGTGCGCGATCCCGGCGATCTTCGCGTCCTGCTCGGAAACGCCGAGCGAAGCGTCCAGCATGAGGAGAACCACGTCGGAGCGCTCCACGGCCGCGACGGCGCGGATGATCGAATAACGCTCGATCTCCTCCTCCACGCGGCTCTTTCTCCGAAGGCCCGCGGTGTCGATGAAAACGTATTCCTTCCCCTCCCGCGTGATCACGGTGTCGATCGCGTCTCTCGTCGTGCCCGCGACGTCGGAAACGATCGCGCGCTCTTCGTTCGCGAGACGGTTGACGAGGGAGGATTTTCCGGTGTTCGGCTTTCCGATGATCGCGATCCGCGGCCGGTCGTCGTCCGGCTCCTCGTCCGTTTCCGGCAGCGCGACTTCAAAGACGCGCTCCCGAAGGTCGCCGAGCCCCTTTTTCGAGATCGCGGAGATCGCGACCGGCTCGCCGAGTCCGAGGTTGAAGAATTCGTAAACGTCGTATTTCTGCTTCACAAAATCGTCGACCTTGTTGACCGCGAGGACGACGGGTTTCTTGGACTTCCGAAGCAGCGCCGCGACGCCTTCGTCCGCGTCGGTCAGCCCCTGCTTGCAGTCCGTCAGAAAGACGATCACGTCCGCGGTCGCGATCGCGATCTCGGCCTGCGCACGCATTTTGCTTAAGAGAACGTCCTTCGACTCCGGCTCGATGCCGCCGGTATCGATCAGCGTGAACGTGTGATCAAGCCAGGTAGCGGTCGCGTAAATGCGGTCCCGGGTCACGCCGGGCGTGTCCTGTACGATCGAGATGTTCTCTCCCGCCAGAGCGTTGAATAATGTGGATTTTCCGACGTTCGGCCGTCCGACGACTGCGATGACCATAAGATACCTCAGAGTTCGTATTTTCCGTGTGTAAGATCGATGTCCGCCTTCGTCAGCCGTCCCGCCATCGCGTGAACGGTCGAACGCGCGTCCCCTCTCAAAATATAGACTTTCACGCCGAGTTTTTCTTCGAGCTCGGTCCGTGTCATGTCGTCCAGAAAGACTTCCTCGCCGCTCCGGAACATGCAGTTCGGCAGGATCACGCCGTCATGGAGCGGCCTCCCGGAAAGCTGCTTCAAAAGATCCTGCCCGGTGACGAGTCCCGCGACCGTCACGGTCTCTCCGAAAAAGTCGTTCCGGATCGCGACGACGTCGTTCTTGTGTCCCGGGAACTTTTCGTTGACCATGGAAAGGACCTTTTCAAGAAGCGGTGCCGCGAGCGCGCCCGTCGCGAAGATATAATGCGTTTTCGCTCCGTCCTTTTTCATCCTGCGGACGGCCTTTTCGGCGTCCGTCAGCATTGAACGCGCCATGCCGACGCCATTTTCGAGCTGCAGGTACCCGTCGTAGCGGCTTTCCTCAGGAAAATCGCGGCCCGCGGTGAGATAGAATTCGTCGCTCGCGTGCACGAAATGCAGTCCCTTTTCCTGAAAAGCCTTTTTCTGCCATTTTTCCGCGAGGTCGATGACCGCTCCGGCCTCCTTTTTCGTAAACGGTTCGAAGTGCGTCAGCCCCTCGCGGTATTTCGTAAGTCCGACCGGCACGATGCTGAGCGACTCGAGGACCGGCACGTACCGGTAAAGGTCGGAAAGCGTCCGCTCCAGCTCCTTGCCGTCGTTGTAGCCCTTGCAGAGCACGATCTGCGCGTTCATGTGCAGCCCTGCCTCGTAGAATCTGTCGAGGTAGGCGAGCACCTTCCCCGCGAAGCGGTTGTGCAGCATTTTGCAGCGGAGCTCCGGGTTCGTCGTGTGGACGGAAATGTTCATCGGCTCCATGTGGTAGCGGCAGATCCGGTCGACGTCCGCTTCCTTCATGTTCGTCAGCGTGATGTAGTTCCCCTGCAGGAACGACAGCCGGGAATCGTCGTCCTTAAAATACAGCGTCGGACGGAGCCCCAGCGGCATCTGGTCGATGAAGCAGAAAATGCACTGGTTCGAGCAGCTCCGGTAATCGCTCATCAGGTCGTTTTCAAAGACGAGGCCAAGGTCCTCGTACTCGTCCTTCTCGACGTCGATCTCCCATTCCTCCCCGTCCGGCTTCCGGACGATGAGCGTCAGTTCCTCCTGCCGCGTCAGCTCCCGCCAGTCAAAGACGTCCTCGACGGAAAAGCCGTCGACGGACACCAGGACGTCGCCGGGCGCGATGCCGACCTCTTCCGCGATCGATCCGGATTCAATTTTGACGATCCTATGCTCCATTTTCCCTGTTCTTGAGATAGAAAAAGAGACCCAGGCGGCTGCGAGGGTCTCTTTTCTTTGCACCTTTATGCCATTGCATCAACTGCTTTTGCAAGGCGGCCGACTTTTCTGGATGCGGTATTCTTGTGAAGCACACCCTTCGTCGATGCCTTCTGGAGCTTGACCTCGGCTTCTCTGAATGCCTGATTCGCAGCTTCCTTGTCGCCAGATTCGATCGCTGCGTAAACCTTCTTGACGTAGGTCCGGACTTCGGTCTTCACGGCCTTGTTCCTTGCAGCTCTTGCATTACTGACGAGCACACGCTTTTTCGCAGATTTGATATTTGCCATGCGGCACCTCCGTATATTTTTTTGAACGCATTCCGGTAGAGGGTTCGGCCTGCATTCGTCACGGACACGTTGACGCCTCCGCAAACATACCCTTGAATAATAACATACTTTTTTTGTTTGTCAAGCGGTTTTGCCTGATTTTGCTTGATTTTGCACGAGTTTTGACGGATTTCACGAGCGACCGGTGATCGTTTTCACGAGCGGCCGCTTTTCTTGACCTTCCGGCGCTTTTCTGATATATTTCTGCTGAGACATCATAAAGTATTTTCGCATCAAAGGAGAATGCATGAATTACAAGGAAGCCCTGAAAAAGCTGGAGGCCTGCGGCCAGACACAGCTGCTCCGTTTCTATGATACCCTGTCCGAGGAAGAAAAAAAGGAACTGCTGGGCGAGATCGAGGCGCTCGACACCTCTTTCCTAAGCCTGATCGACCGGCCGGACGAGGCCGTCTCGAAGGACGACGTCGTCGAACCGCTGAATGCGCTGACGATCCCGGAAATCGAGGCGCGGCGGGCGGAATTCGAGGAGATCGGCTTAAAAGCCGTGCGTGAAGGGAAAACCGGCGCGGTGCTGCTCGCCGGCGGCCAGGGCACGCGGCTCGGATTCGATCATCCGAAGGGCATGTACGACGTCGGCCTCACGAAGCCTCGTTACATTTTCCAGTGCCTGTTCGAGAACCTGAAGGCGGTCACGGACCGCGCGGGCGCCTATATCCCGCTTTACGTCATGACGTCGAAGATCAACCACGACGAGACGGTCGCGTTTCTCAAAGAGCACGCGTTCTTCGGCTATCCCGGAGCGTACGTGCGGTTCTTCGTTCAGGACATGGCGCCGTGCACCGACCTGGCCGGCAGGATCCTCCTCTCCGCCCCGGGTCACATCGCCCAGTCCCCGAACGGAAACGGCGGCTGGTATCATTCGATGAAGAAGGCAGGGCTCGACGAGGATTTAAAGGCGCGCGGGGTCGAATACCTCTCGGCCTTCGCGGTCGACAACGTGCTGCAGAGGATCAACGACCTCGCCTTCCTCGGCGCGGTCATCGAATCGGATGCGGACGTCGGGGCGAAAGTCGTCTCGAAGGTCTCTCCGACCGAACGCGTCGGCGTGCTCTGCAAGAAGAACGGCCATCCTTCGATCGTCGAATACTATGAAATGACGGACGACATGATCCGGCTCCGCGACGAAAAAGGCGACCTTCTCTACCGCTACGGCGTCATCCTGAACTACCTCTTCAAGGTCTCCAAACTCGACGAGGCGGTCTCGAAACGGATGCCGGTCCACATGGCGGAGAAAAAGATCCCGTACGTCGACGAACAGGGCCGCTTCGTCAAGCCCGAAACGCCGAACGGCTACAAGTTCGAGCTTCTGATCCTCGATATGATCCAGCTGATGGACACGTCCCTGCCTTATGAAGTGGACCGTGAAAAGGAATTCGCGCCGGTCAAGAACGCGACGGGCACCGACTCCGTCGAAAGCGCCCGGGCGCTGCTGCAAAAGAACGGCGTCGTCTTATAACGCATTTCCGGAGGATCGCTTTATGGAAGAATGCAAAAAGATCCGCATCAAATACTTCTCGGACGAGATCGAACCGCTCTCCTACATCGACGGAAAATCCGACTGGATCGACCTCCGGTGCGCGAAAGAGACGGTCCTGAAGGCCGGGGAAATGAAACTGATCCCTTTAGGCGTCGCGATGGAGCTCCCGGAAGGATATGAAGCCTTCGTCGTCCCCAGAAGCTCCACGTTCAAAAGCTTCGGCGTCCTGCATGCGAACAGCTTCGGCATCGTCGACGAAACGTATGCAGGGGACAACGACCAATGGTTCTTTCCGGCGTACGCAGTCCGGGACACCGTGATCCACGTGAACGACCGGATCTGCCAGTTCCGGATCGAGAAGCACCAGCCGCGGATCGAATTTGAAGAAGTCACTCACCTCACGCGGGAGGACCGCGGCGGCTTCGGCACGACCGGCGTGCAATAAAAAAGTACCCTGAGCACGATCACAAAACCGCATAAGAAAAGGCAGGCTTTCCGGCCTGCCTTTTTCGTCTGATCCAACAGTTTAGATTGTTCGCGTGAACTTTTTCCGGCACGCCTTCGCCGTGTGCAAAGCGAGCACGCTCGAGGTGACGCTTCCGACGCCGCCGGGCACCGGGGTGATTGCAGCCGCACGTTCCGAAACCGCGTCAAAATCGAGATCGCCGGAAAGATTTCCGTCCGCGTCCGGACTTAAGCCCACG
>CAMZDH010000025.1 GCA_947305345.1 uncultured Lachnospiraceae bacterium
CCTGACTCTTAATCAGGGTGTCCAGGGTTCGAGCCCCTGGTGGTGCATTGGGAACATCAATTTTGAGAACGCATGTGTCTCGAGGTTGGTGCTCTTTCTATTTTATCGGCAGCTTCTCCGATTGTAAACACTTTTTTACGCATTTTCAGCGGATCGCCGGACGCAAAAAAGACGCCGCCGCGTGAAAAACATTTTTTGACATCCACGCCTATATATGTTAAAATAACTTGATACTATGGGGTCATATGGGCAGACTCCGGAAACACGTTTTGATTCCGGTCTTTTAGGAGGACGGCATGAAACTGATCGACAAGCTGTTTGGCACGAGAAGCGAGAAGGAGATCCGCAGGTTAAAGCCGACGATGGACAAGATCATCGCGCTGAGACCTGCGATGATGGCGCTCTCGGACGAGGAGCTCCGCGCCAAAACGGATGAGTATAAAAAACGGTATCAGGCGGGCGAGACGCTCGACGATCTCCTGCCGGAGGCGTTCGCGACGATGCGCGAGGCGACGCGGCGCTGCATCAATCAGGAACACTTCGAATGCCAGCTCCTCGGCGGCATCGTCCTCCATCAGGGGCGGATCGCCGAGATGAAGACCGGCGAAGGCAAGACGCAGACCGCGCTCCTTCCCGCGTATCTGAATGCATTGGCGGGGCAGGGCGTGCACGTCGTCACGGTCAACGATTACCTCGCGAAGCGTGACGCGGAGTGGATGGGCCAGATGCACCGCTTCTTAGGCCTTTCGGTCGGCTGCGTCCTGAACGGCATGAAGAGCGAGGAGCGCCGGGAAGCCTACGCCGCGGACGTGACGTACGTCACGAACAACGAGCTCGGATTCGATTACCTCCGCGACAACATGGTCATCTACGAGAAGCAGCTCGTGCTCCGCGGACTGCATTACGCGATCATCGACGAAGTCGACTCGATCCTGATCGACGAAGCCCGGACGCCGCTCATCATTTCCGGCCAGTCGGGCAAGAGCACGCAGCTCTATGAAGTCTGCGACATGCTCGCGAAGCGCATGGTCCGGGGCGAAAACGCGAAAGAGACCTCCAAGATGGACATCATCATGGGCGAGGTCCAGCAGGAATCCGGCGATTTCATGATCAATGAAAAAGAGAAGAACGTCACGCTGACCGCGGCCGGCGTCGAAAAGGTCGAAAAGTTCTTCCAGATCACGAACTACGCGGATCCCGAGAACCTGGAACTCCAGCACAACATGACGCTCGCCCTCCGCGCGAATTATCTGATGCACCGTGATCAGGACTACGTCGTCAAGGACAATGAGGTGCTGATCGTCGACGAATTCACCGGCCGCATCATGCCGGGCCGGCGCTATTCCGACGGCCTCCACCAGGCCATCGAAGCGAAGGAGCACGTGAAGGTCAACCGCGAGTCGAAGACGCTTGCGACGATCACCTTCCAGAACTTCTTCAACAAGTTTGAAAAGAAGGCCGGCATGACCGGTACCGCATTGACCGAGGAACGCGAATTCCGGAACATCTACGGCATGGACGTCATCGAGATCCCGACCAACGTCCCGGTCATCCGGCAGGACTTAAACGACGCGGTCTACAAGACGAAGCGCGAAAAGTACCAGGCGGTCGTCGAGGCCGTCAAGGAGGCATATGCCAAGGGTCAGCCGGTGCTCGTCGGCACGATCACGATCGAAGTCTCCGAACTCGTCAGTTCCCTTTTGAAGCGCGCCGGCATCCCGCACAACGTCCTGAACGCGAAATTCCATGAGATGGAAGCGGAGATCGTCGCGGACGCCGGACATTACAAGTCCGTCACGATCGCGACGAACATGGCCGGCCGTGGTACCGACATCAAGCTGGACGACGAGGCGCGGGCCGCGGGCGGCTTAAAAATCATCGGCACCGAACGGCACGAGGCGCGGCGTATCGACAATCAGCTCCGCGGCCGTTCCGGCCGTCAGGGCGACCCCGGCGAGACGCGCTTCTACCTTTCGCTGGAGGACGACCTGATGCGGCTCTTCGGCTCCGACCGGATCATGTCGATGTTCAACGCGCTCGGCGTCGAAGACGGCCAGCAGATCGAGCACCGGATGCTTTCGGACGCGATCGAACGGGCCCAGAAGAAGATCGAAGGCAACAACTACGCGATCCGTGAAAACCTTTTAAAATACGACGAGGTCATCAACGAGCAGCGCGAGATCATTTACAAGGAGCGCCGGCAGGTTCTGGAGGGCGAGTCGATGCGGAACGTCGTCCTGAAGATGGTGTCCGATGTCTGCGACAACGTCGTCAACATGTACATCCCGGATGACGAGCCGAGCGAGCAGTGGAATCTTCAGGAGTTCAATCAGGTGCTGACCAGGGTCGTCCCGATGGCGCCGATCGAAGAAAGCGAAGAGCTTGAAGGCCGGAACGGCAAGAACCGGCTCCGCCACATCGTTCAGGAACGCGCGGTCAAGCTGTACGAAGCGAAGGAAGCCGAATTCCCGGACGTTGAGCAGATGCGTGAACTCGAACGCGTCGTCCTCCTCCGCGTGATCGACCACCGCTGGATGGATCACATCGACGACATGGACCAGCTCCGCCAGAGCATCGGGCTGATGGCGTACGGCAACAAGGATCCTTTGACCGAGTACAAGATCGCGGGCTTCGACATGTTCAATTCGATGATGGCGGGGATCCGCGAGGACACGGTCCGGTCGATCTACCACGCCCGGGTGGAAAAACCGGAGGAACGCGAGCAGGTCGCGAAGATCACCGGCACCAACAAGGACGACAGCCGGGCCAAGGAACCGGTCAAACGGGCGGGCCTCAAGGTCTATCCGAACGACCCCTGCCCCTGCGGAAGCGGAAAAAAATACAAACAGTGCCATGGCAGAACGGCATAATCCAAGGAGAGCCGCATGATAGAATTAGACCAGTACAAATATACGCTCAGCCAGTACGAAGCACCGTTAAAAGAGCTTCGCAGCGCGCTTGCGCTGGATGCGAAATCGGAACGCATTCAGGAGCTTTCCATGTATATGGAAGATCCAAATTTTTGGAATGACCCGGAAAAATCTGCAAAAATCACGAAAGAGCTGAAAAATCTGCAGGACACGGTCAAGCAGTACACCGCATTGGAGCAGCAGTATGAGGACATCGGAACCCTGATCGAAATGGGGAACGAGGAGAACGACCCCGGGATGGTCGCCGAGGTCAAGGCGGAGCTGGACGAATTCGTGGAGGAATTCGACGATCTCAGGACGACGACGCTCCTTTCCGACGAATTCGACCACAACGACGCGATCTTAAAGCTGAACTCCGGCGCCGGCGGCACCGAAGCCTGCGACTGGGCGGGCATGCTCTACCGCATGTACACGCGCTGGTGCGAAAAGAAGGGCTATTCCGTCGAAGTCCTCGACTTCCAGGAAGGCGACGAAGCGGGCATCAAGTCCGTGACGATCCAGATCACCGGCGAGAACGCCTACGGCTACTTGAAGAGCGAGCACGGCGTCCACCGGCTGGTCCGCATTTCCCCGTTCAACGCGGTGGGCAAGCGTATGACCTCGTTCGTCGGCTGCGACGTGATGCCGGTGATCGAGCAGAGCCTGGACATCGAAGTCCGCGACGAGGACATCAAGGTCGACGTCTACCGTTCCTCCGGCGCCGGCGGCCAGAAGGTCAACAAGACCTCCTCCGCGGTCCGGATCACGCATCTCCCGACCGGCATCGTCGTCGCCTGCCAGGTGGAACGGTCGCATTATCAAAACCTCGCGAAGGCGATGGAAATGCTGAAATCCAAACTCTACATGATCAAGAAGGAAGCGAACCTTCAGGAACTTTCGGATATTCGCGGCGAGGTCATGGAGAACGGCTGGGGCTCCCAGATCCGCTCCTACGTCTTCCAGCCCTACACGATGGTCAAGGATCTCCGGACGCAGGCGGAGACGTCGAACCTGCAGATGGTCATGGACGGCGGGCTCGACCTCTTCATGAACGCGTACCTCAAGTGGATCCACACGGACAAGACGGCAAAAGCGGAATGATCGGAGAGAAGGCATGAAAGCAAGAGTCAGACTGGGTAAAAAGGAACTGTTCGCGTTTCTGTTCTATCATATGTATTTCCGGCCGATGGGCATCGTTTACGGGCTCATCGGGCTGCTCGCGCTCGGCGGCGGCATTTACTACCTCGTCCAGGGCAACAAGTCCGGCATTTTCCTGCTGATCATCTGCGGGGTCTATTTCGTGATCCAGCCGGTCATGCTGCTCGTCCGCGCCGTGCAGCAGTCGAAGAATCCGCAGTTCGCGGTCGACACGCTCTACGAATTCAGCGAAGAAGGCATCACGGTCTATCAGCAGGAAGACGATAAGGCCTCGCTCCCGTGGGAGAACGTCAGCCGGTTCGTCAAATTCAGCAAATACTATTTCATTTACGTCGACGCGGCGCACGGGAACATTCTCCCGAAGGACGCGTTTTCCTCGGACACGGCCGCGCTGGACGCGCTCGTCGTGAAAATGCTGCCGAAGGAGCGGCGGAGAGGATTCGGCAAATGACGCGTGTCTTTGAATCCGAAGCGCCGGAGGCTACCCTGTCGCTCGCGGAGGCCTTTTCGAAGGAACTCTGTCCGGGCGACATCGTCTGTCTGAACGGCGAACTCGGCGTCGGAAAGACCGTCTTCACGAAGGGGCTCGCGAAGGGCCTCGGCGTGACGGAAGACGTGGTCTCCCCGACGTTCACGATCTTACAGGAATACCGCTCCGGCCGCATGCCGCTCTTTCATTTCGACGTCTACAGGATCGAGGATCCGGACGAGATGAACGAGATCGGTTGCGAGGAATATTTCTTCGGCGACGGCGTGACCGTCATCGAATGGTCGGCGCTCATTGCGGAGCTGATCCCGCCGAACGCGAAAAAGGTGCTGATCGAGAAGGACTCGTCAAGGGGCTTTGATTACCGGAAGATCACGATCACGGAGGTGGAACGGCAGTGAAGATCTTAGGGATTGAAAGCGCGTCGCTCACCGCCTCGGCCGCGGTCCTGTCGGACGGACAGGTGATCAGCGAATACTCCACGACTTTTCTGAAAACGCATTCGGAGACGCTGCTCCCGATGGCGGAGGAGATCCTGAAGATGGTGCGTCTGTCGCCGAGGGACCTCGACGCGGTCGCGGTGTCGGAGGGCCCGGGCTCGTTTACGGGGCTCAGGATCGGCGCTTCGATGGCGAAGGGACTTGCGTATGTGATCGGAAAACCGATCATTCCGGTGCCGACGCTCGACGCGATGGCCTACGGGTTCGCGGGCTCGGCATCGATCCTCTGTCCGATTCTGGACGCGCGGCGGATGGAAGTCTACACGGGCTTTTACGAATTCTCCGGCAATGCGTTCTCGGTCCTGAAACCGGCGGCCGCGGAGCCGCTTCAGGAGACGGTCCGGCAGGCGAAGGCGTTTTCTGAAGAGAAAGGGAAGACCGTTCTTTTCTTCGGCGACGGGCTTACGGTCCACGAAGCGACGATCCGGAAAGACTTTCCCGAGGCGCTGATCGCGCTGCCGCACGTGAAATTCCAGCGCGCGGCGTCGGTCGCGGCGCTCGGCGAAGCCTTGTATCAGCAGGGGATCATGAAGAGCGCGGAAGCGTTTACGCCGGTCTATCTTCGGATGTCGCAGGCCGAACGGGAGCGTCTTGAAGCGGGGCGTTCGATCGCGCCCGGTGCGGGGCCGTCCTTAGACCCCGTCAACAAGGAACTGCCGGAGGCGTGACGATGGCGACGGTTCGTCTGATGAAGAAAGCCGACCTCCCGGAGATCGGGCGCCTTGAAAAAGAATGCTTTTCCAACCCCTGGAGCATGCGGGAGATCGAAGAAGCCTTCCTCACCCCGGCCTATCACTGCTTTGCGGCGGAGGAAGCGGCTTCTTCGGAGGAGCCGGCAAGGATCGTCGGGTACGCGCTCTTTTTTTCGGGCGGCGAGGAAGCGGATCTTGCGTCGATCGCGGTCGCTACGGAAGCGCGGCGCCGCGGCATCGGAAGAGAACTTCTGAGCGCGGTCCTTGAAAGCGCGAAGTCGATCGGCGTTCAGGAGATTTTTTTGGAAGTGCGGGAACACAACACGGGCGCGATCGCATTATACGAACAGGCGGGCTTTCTGAAAGTCGGCGTCCGGAAGGAATATTATGAAAATCCGGTCGAGGACGCGCTGCTCATGCGGCGGTCCTTTACGGAAAACGAGACACAGCGGAGCAAGGAATGTTAGACGTTTGTCTTCTCGGAACCGGCGGCATGATGCCGCTCCCGTTCCGGTTTCTCACAAGCTTATACCTTCGGTACAACGGAAGCGTCCTCCTCATCGACTGCGGCGAGGGGACGCAGGTCGCGCTCCGGAAAAAAGGCTTAAGCCCCTATCCGATCGGCGCGATCTGCTTCACGCATTTCCACGGCGACCACATTTCCGGGCTGCCCGGGCTTTTGCTCAGCATGGGCAATGCGGGACGCACCGAAAAACTCCGCCTGTACGGCCCCCGCGGCCTGCAGCGCGTCGTGTCGATGCTCCGCGTCGTCGCGCCCGAGCTCCCGTTTGAAGTCGAATGCAATGAATTCGCCGGGGAGACCGCGGATTTCGAAGTGAACGGTTACCATGTGCACGCCTTTAAGGTGAACCACAACGTGCCCTGCTACGGTTATGCGGTCTCGATCGACCGGCTCGGCAAGTTTTCGCCGGAACGAGCGAAAGAGGAAGGGATCCCGCTGGGATTCTGGAACCGGCTGCAGCACGGCGAGACGATCACGGACGGGGACCGCGTCTATACGCCGGAAATGGTCGTCGGTCCGGCGAGGAAGGGCCTGAAGGTCACGTACGTCACCGACACGCGGCCGACGGAATCGATGGTCGAAAACGCGAAAGGCGCGGACCTCTTCATTTGTGAAGGGATGTACGGGCCGGTCGACGTGCCGCCGAATTTCCGGGAAAAGAAACACATGCTGATGAGCGAAGCCTGCGAGATCGCGCGGGACGCGGGCGTTCCGGCGCTGTGGCTCACGCATTTTTCACCTGCGGAAATGCATCCGCAGGATCATGAGGAAGCGCTCCGCGCGATCTTCCCCGGGACCGTGGTCCCGAAGGACGGGATCAGCACGGAGCTGAACTTCATCGATGAATGACGGTATGATGGAAAAGGACGTCCTGCTTCTTGGCATTGAAAGCTCGTGCGACGAGACGGCGGCGGCGGTCGTGAAGAACGGCCGGACGGTGCTGTCCAATGTGATCTCGTCGCAGATCGCGCTGCATACGCTGTACGGCGGCGTCGTGCCGGAGATCGCTTCGAGAAAGCACGTGGAAAAGATCATACCGGTCGTCAATGAAGCGTTGAAGGCGGCCGGGATGACGCTTTCGGACATGGACGGGATCGCGGTGACTTACGGGCCCGGCCTTGTCGGCGCGCTCCTCGTCGGCGTCGCCGCGGCAAAGGCGATGGCCTACGGCGCCGGCATCCCGCTCGTCGGCGTGCATCACATCGAAGGGCACGTCGCCGCGAATTTCATCGAACACAAGGACCTGGAGCCGCCGTTCCCCTGC
>CAMZDH010000026.1 GCA_947305345.1 uncultured Lachnospiraceae bacterium
CCCGCGGACAACATAAACCGGTCACGGTTGGCCCAGTAAGGATTCTTCGGATTGTGCCGCATTTCGTTCGCGAACAGGTCGTAAGCGATCGGCGCCGAGCCTAAGGGCATTCCCGGATGACCGGAGTTGGCTTTCTGAACTTCATCCGCCGCAAGTACGCGGATGGCGTTGACCAGCGTAGTGACAGAATTTTTCATGTAGATACCTCTTTTCGGTAAAAGTAGCTTCTTTTGTTATTGTATCAAAAACGCATTGTATTTTCAATGCCTTTGGCCTATTTCAATGTAATTTTTTCATAGCCGCCGCCCGTGTTGAGGAAGAGCGAACGGTTGCCCGCGAACGCGATGCTGACAGGCTCATAAGTCAGCGCGCCTTCGTACCGCTCGACGCCCGACGCGTTGAAATAGACGATCTCCTCGTTTTTCTGAAAGAGAATGCGTTTCCCGTCCGCGATCAGCGTCTCATAGTCCGTCGGACAGTTGAACCGCTCCTGGACGTCGCCTTCCGCCCCGTAGAAGGTGCAGACCCCGCGGTCCGCTTCCTCCGTGACGAGCGTCAGCCCGCTCCCGGTAAAGACGAGGGAACGCACGTCGCCGGAAAGCGTGACGCTCTTCCGGTTCACATTGCCTTTGACGAAATCGGTCAGGAATACCGCCTGGTTCGTGCCGACCGCGATCGCGTGGCGGTCGTCGATGAAGTCACAGTCCGCGAGGTACGTGCCGGACGCGTAAAAATCTTCATATGCCGTGACGATATAGGAGCGGTCGGCCTTGCCGTTCTCGAAGTCGTAGACGACGAGCCGGCTCTCGCCGATGCCGTTTGCGATCGAATAATAGACAACGAGGAGTTTATTGCCGTCGGGTGACAGCGCGATGCTGACCGGATATCCGCTCGCGTCGAGGATCGTCTTCACTTCGACATTGATGCGGCTGCCGTAGCGGTCGAAATACGAGACGTACGCGGTATCCGACGACTCCGTGCAGACCGCGACGACGCCGGCCGCGGAAACGTCGAGGGAACGGATCTTCCGGGAAACGCGGACCGTGCTCAGCATGCCGCTTTCGCTGAAAACGAAGAACTCATAGCCGCCGCGGCCGGTCAATGCGAAATACGCGCCTTCCGTCGCGAAGACCGGGTCGGAAACGCCGACCGCCGCCGTCCACTGCACGCCCCCTTTCCGGACGAACGTCACCGCGTCGGTGCTGATGATGAGGTTCCCGTCCCGGAACTTAAAGACCGACGCGCCCGAAGCCGAGCCGAGCGTGAAAGATTCATCGACGGAATAGGTGGTATAACGGTAGTTGGTAAAATATAATGCCGCTGCGGCGGCGACGGCCGATAGCAGCGAAAGCAGCATGAGGATCCAGCGGAGCCGGTCGCGGTTCCGCTCCTTTGCCCGAAGCTGGGAAGCCGGACTCTTTGCCGCCTCCTCCGCCTCGCGGGTGCGCTCCCTTAAGTAGTTCAGCTGACCGGTATGATCCGAAGGCATCTCCTCCGGATCTTCGGCGCGCTCGTCGTCCGCCCGGCCGGGATCCTCCGGATCGTCTTCGATCAGATCCTCCCGCCCGTCTTCCTCGCGCACGAACTCCTCGATGCCGTAGGGATCGTCCTTCAGGGGCTCCGGGTCGCTGATATGCTCTTTTCCGCTGGTCTTATAATCCCTGATCACTGCATTCTGCCTTACTGAAGCGTTCCGAGGATCTCCTGAAGCCGCTGCGGAAGCACCTCCTCCGCCGGCGAGAAGTCGGGAGAACCCATGTATTCATAAATCTCCGACAAGAGCGCGTTCGCTTCCGGAAGCTCCGCCTTCGCTTCAAGGCCGAGCGCGGAAACGAGAACGCTGCCGGACAGCACCCGGATCTCAAAGAGCGGCGACGTGAACGGGCCGTCGAACGGGTGCCTTAAGATCGTGATCATGCCTTCGAGCCCTTCGGGAAGGAGAAACCCCTTCGTCCGCGCAAGTTCCTGCCAGCGGACGCCGGAATGCGCCTCCGCGCCGAGACCCTTGAAGATCTCATGCTCCTTCCGGATGCTCCAGTTCACGTCCTTCCGAATGCCGGCGTCCGGCACCGCGACGAGGACATTTCCGCCTTTCTTCAAGAACTCGACCGCCCGCTCGTTCCACGTATTCACGCGGAGCACGTTTTCCGGACAGACCGGAATGCGGACCGGATAGACGTACCATAAGTACCGGTTCACGATCTTCCCGAAGGAGACCGCCATCGTGACCTGACGGTATTTCCACGGTATGCGGACTTTTCCGAAATCGATCGTCACCCTGCCAAACACACGGCGTTCGCCGGGGGATAACGGCGCCTCTGCTTCGCTTTCCGGAAGCGCGGGCTCAAACGTCACGGCTTCATCAAAAACTTCCGTGCCGCCGTCTTCATCCGATGCCGAAAGCCGGACGGAAAACGCGCCGGCAGCGGCTTCGTTTCCGACGTTGAACGCGACGGCCGGTACCTTCAGCACTTCGCCGGCGCTGAAGTTCACCCGGTCCGTCAAAAGCATCGGGAGGACGGTCCTTAAGCCCTGTAAAAAGGCCTTTGGCTCCGCGCCCTCAAAGCGCTTCACGATCGGATGCGCGTAGGCGAGCCCGCCGGGATGCTTCCCGTGGCCGGGATCGTCCTGAAAGCCGTCCGAAACGAGGCCGGAAAGCGTGCTGTCGGAAAGCAGGCGGAGCATCTTCCGCTCCACCCGCTCCTTTAAGGAGCTGCCGCTCAGCCTTACGTACTGCGGCCAGCGCCCGAGGCGGTTCTGTTTTTTCGCAAGGTCCATGGCCCGCTCGATCTGAACCGGCATCAGCATGCCGGAAAAGAGGTCGAGCTCGGTGAAATCCGGCAGCATTTCGTCGCCGGACGTCTCTCCCGCAAGCACCGGAAGATCCCCGGACAACAGCGGATTGACCGAAACGGATTCCCATTCGGACAAAAACCGGAAATCCGCGTCTCCTGTAAGCAGGTCCCTGCCCGCGGTATAAAGGCACTGCGGAGCGAGGTGCGAAGCCAGGCCGTAAAAGGCCGTCAGCATGGAACTTTCCTCTTCCTCCGTGTCGAGATGCCCCGCGAACGAGACCGCGAACAGCGAAGGATGCCGGCCGAACGAGCGGAGCACGCTCTTCAGCTCCTCTTCGTAATAATGCCGGCCGGTCTCCGTCAGGTACTGCTCTTTGCCTTCGCCGCGGGAAAGCTCCGCAAAGAGGAGCATGCCCGTCTCATCCGCCGCGTCAAAAGCCGCATGCGGCGGAAAATGCGTTTTGAAATAAACGAAATTCAGCCCGTACGCGCGGTACAGGGCGAACAGATTCTTCCAGTAGCCGGCGTCCATCGGCGCGTACGAGGTCTCCGGATGCGCCCCGTGGTGCGTTTCGCCGAGCGGAACGAATTTCCGCCCGTTGAGATAAAAGCCGCTGCCGTCCGAAGAAAGCGTGCGGAAGCCGAGACGGGCCGTCTTTTCGCTCTCGATGAACGAGGAACCGATCTTGACCGACATCGCGACCGTGAGGTCGTAGAGCGCGCCGGGACTGCCGACGTCCCATGTATTAAAGTCCGCCGCGGGCTCGAGGTCCGTGAACCGGTACTCCTTCAGCCCTATTTCAAGGTCGAGCTTCTGCTCGAAATCGTTGGAAAGCGCCTTGGAAGAAACGCGGAGCGTCACGGTCTCCTGATGCTCCGACTCGATCTCCGCAGCCACCGTGATCTTTCCGCCCTCGATAAAAGCGCGGATCCTATACGGGAAGAACGTCTCTTCTTCGCGGATCCTGATAAAGCCGAGGAGCCCGTTCCAGTTCGTTTCGCTGTCGTCGGAAGCGATCGCCGAGCTCCTGATCTCTTCGGACGGGAGCCCAAGATAACTGTTGTCCGAGACGATCGTCAGCATGTGGCTGCCGTCCAGCCGCCCCGTCACTTCGAAAACCGCTTCCGAAGGCAGGGCGTGGAATTCATACGGCGGCACTTCGACGCCGTCGATCAGAAGATCCAGACACCTGGCGCGCTCGACTTCAAAGAAGTACCGTTTGCCGAGATGCTCTTCAAACGTCAGCATCCGGGAAATGCGGACCGCGCCCTCATAGACGTATTTCCTCGTATAACGGGTCAGGATTGGCTCGGCCGGTGCCGGCATCGCACTTTCCCGCTCGAAAAGGAGACCTTCGCTCCTTAAGAACCGCTCCTGCGCGTCCTCCGGCGCCTGTCCGCTGACAGTCTTGTCGACGTCCTCCGTCCCATAATCGGGGTGTCCGATGTTGTTCTCTTCGAGCGTCCCGGGAAGCCTTAAGGTATGCAGGATCCCGTCGTCTGCCAGGATCTGCCAGACGCCGCCGAGCGGATGGATTTTACTCAAAGAAGAACGCAAGCTTTCCCCCTTATTTCGTCAGGTCCCTGCCGAAATACTTGATCGAAAGGTTGGACAGCGTGCCGTCCGCGTGCAGTTCCTGAATGGCCTTGCTGATGGCCTCGCGAAGCGCCTTGGTCTCCTCGCCCTTCCGGAGCGGGATCACGACGTTCGACGCGTCTTCAGAGGTCGCGACGACCTTTAACGGCGCTTCCGGATGGACCGCCATGTAATCCATGAACGACACTTCCGCATTGAGCGTCGCGTCGATGCGGCCGGCAAGCACCATGTTGATCGTCTCTTCCAGCGAATCGACGCCCATCACGGTCGCGCCCTTCTCCTCCGCGATCATCATGTAGGTGCTGTTGATCGAGTTCGCGGTCTTCTTGCCGCTCAGGTCTTCAAACGAATGGATCGTATCGTTGTCCGCCTTTGTGATCACGACGGTGCGGATATAGAGGTACGGATCGGAAAAGTCGTATTTCTGAGCACGCTCCTCCGTCCATTCGACGCCGTTGATGATCACGTCGTAGCGTCCGGTCTCGAGCCCCGCGAACAGACCGTCCCAGTCACCCTCATAGAATTCGGCTTCGACGCCGAGTTTCTTCGCGATCTCCCTGCCGACCTCCACGTCGTAGCCGACGAGTTCGTCCGCTTCGTTGTGATAGGTCCACGGCGCCCAGGCGCCTTCCATCGCGATCTTCAGCTTGCCGGCCTCACGGACGGCGGTCAGCAGATCCTTTTTCGTTTCTTCCTTCTTGCAGCCCGCCATGGAAAGCACCAATGCGCCGGCCAGTGCCAGGACTGTGAATGATCTGATCCAAAATGACTTCTTCATCGCTTTTTCTCCTTACTGCTCTATGACTTGAAAGTGTTTTGGGCTTTCGCCCGGTATTTTATGCGGAATGCCTATTTCTGAAGGAATCCGCTTAGGAATTCCCTTGCGCGCTCGGTCTTCGGATGCTCAAAAAACGCTTCCGCGCCGCTCTCCTCCGCGATCACCGCATTGTCCATGAACAGGACACGGCTCGCAAGGCTTCGCGCGAACGCCATTTCATGCGTGACGACGACCATCGTGCGCCCCTCTTCCGCCAGCGACCGGATGACGCTCAAGACCTCCGTGGTCAGCTCCGGGTCGAGGGCCGAGGTCGGCTCGTCAAAATAGAGGAGCTCCGGCGACGTGACGATCGCGCGGGCGATCGCGACGCGCTGCTGCTGTCCGCCGGAAAGCTGATGCGGATAATGTCCCGCCCAGTTCTTCAGACCGACGCGGTCCAGCGCCGCCGCGGCCTTTTCGTAGGCTTCCGCCTTTTTCACGCCGCGGGCGTACCGAAGGCCCGCCGCGACGTTGTCGATCGCCGTCTTGTTCGCGAACAGATTGAAGCTCTGGAACACGAAGCCCGTCTTCATGCGGACCGCGCGGATCTCCTTCTTTTTCATTTTCGGGAGATCGTAGGTCACGCCGTCGAAACAAAGCGTCCCTTCGTCCGCGCGCTCGAGAAAATTGAGACACCTTAGCAGCGTCGTCTTGCCGCCGCCGGACGGCCCGAGCACCGCCACCACGTCTCCCTGGTCGACGGAAACGTCGATGCCGTTCAGCACCTGCATGCCGTCAAACTGTTTTTTGATGCCGCGCGCTTCCAGGATCATGGCGTTACCTCCGGAGCAGGTTGGAAAACCGGATCTTTTCCCTGACGGCCGCGTTTTCCGGCGTCACGCCGGGGATCGTCTTCGTCTGCCGCCGGGAGACGTCGATCTTCTTTTCGACGAAGCGCTGCAGAAACGTCAGTACCGTGCAGAACAGAAGGTAGACCAACGCGAGTTCAATGTATAACGCCAGCGCTTCGTAGGTCCGCGCCACGATCCGTTGCGTCGTATAAAACATTTCCGCGACCGCGATGCTTGCGGTCAGAGACATGTCCTTCACCATGCCGATGAGGGAATTGGAAAGCGCCGGGAACGCAGTTTTGAACGCCTGCGGCAGCACGATGTGCCACATGACGCTGATGTAACTCATGCCGCTGCAGTAGCCTGCCTCGATCTGCCCTTTCGGCACGGATTCGAGCGCGCCGCGGAAGGTCTCCGCGCAGTAGGCGCCTTCGTTGAGACTGAAAACCAATATGGCCGCCGGCACCGGAGCGATGATGACACCAATCGACGGCAGACCGAAAAAAACGATGTAAAGCTGGATCAGAAGTGGCGTACCGCGCGTGATCCAGATGTAAAAACGCGCGAACTGCTTTAAAACCTTGATATTCGCGAACTGCACCATCGCCATGACGACCGCGATGATCATCGCGAACGTAAAGGAGACCGCGGTGAGCGGCAGCGTCATCGCAAGCCCCGGCAGAATGATCTTCGGGAACGAATCAGCGATCAATGCAAAAATGCCGTCGTTCATGGATTACTTCTTTCTCCCGAACAGCGTCCGGAACTGTTTCGCCACCCATCCCGGAAAGGCTTGTATATAAGCCGAAATCAGCTTCCAGGGGTATTTTAACTGGACCTTCCGGACGTATTTCAGATATTCCGGATCGTCGGCGCTTGTTTCCTTGCCGTCCCGGATGAATGCGGTCATGATGCCGACGATCTGATCTAAGCGGATGTGCCGTTCCGGCACGCTCTGATGATCGCCGATGATCGTATAGGTGCCGTCCTTTTCGACCCGTACGACGCGGTGAAGGACGTTGTGCCCTTCCTGCTCCGGCCGGACGAACAAGACGGCGTCGCCCCGCTTCGGCTTCGTGTCCCCGAGCTTCCGGATGACGACGACGTCGCGGTTTTCCCGAAGAAGCGGCTCCATGGAGATGCCTTTGGTCGTATAGACGACCTCGCCGTCCCGTTCCAAAACCTCCCGGATCGAATACCGGCTCATCGTTTCATAGGAGAGACGCGCGGCTTCCGGCTCCATGTTGCATTCGAGTTCAAAGCAGCGCACCTGCTTCAGGAGCTTTTCCAAAAGATCCAGCGTCTTTTCCTCGCTGGCCGCGGCGGTCTGCTTGTAG
>CAMZDH010000027.1 GCA_947305345.1 uncultured Lachnospiraceae bacterium
ATCGGCATGAATACCTACATGCTGGAATTCGACATTCCCTTTGTCTATTACAATCGATATTACGCGCACCGGAGCAATCCGGAGCGCGAGCCCGAGCCGGTCAGCACCGACACGGTCCTGCAGTGGAAACGCGTCACAGAGGTGGAGATGGCGAAGCGCGGTCTCAGGCTGTTTGACATGGGGCACGGCTGGACCGCCGAGTCCTTCGGCATTTCGTCGGTCGCCGGCTGGGACAAACAGAGCGACGATACGATTCCGGAGCACATGCGGCAGTACCTTGCCGAGTATCAGGGAAAGCGCCAGCTTTACCACGGCGTCGCATTGAACACGCAGATCTGTATGTCGAATCCGGATGCCCGGGCGCTCGTCGTCCGGCACGTGGTCGAGTACGCGAAGCAGTCAGAGAACGTGCACTGCTTAAAGATCGGCCTTGGCGACGCGAGCAAGAACCATTGTGAATGTGAAGCCTGCCGCAAGATGCGGCCGTCCGACTGGCTCCTGCTGCTCTTAAATGAAGTGGAGGAGGCGCTGGACAAGGAAGGGCTGCATCCGGTCCTCGGCTTTTCCATCTATTCCGATACGACCTGGGAACCGGAGCAGATCACGTTAAAGCATCCGGACCGGTTTCTTGGGGCATTCTGCCCGATTTCACGGAAATATACGACGGACGTGCCGACGGATCCGCATCCGAAAAAGATCACGCCGTACGTTCGGAACGTCTCCAGCCGGCTGGATACGATGGAGGAATACCTCTGGCATTTTCAGCAGTGGAAGCAGCGGGTCCCGGCGAGATTCATCGTTTACGAGTACCATTTCTGGAAGGCGCAGTTCTATTCGCCGGACTGTCTGACGTTCGCGAAGCGCCTACACGACGACGTGATCGCCTATCATAAGAACGGGTTCCTCGGCATCATGGAGGACATGTCTCAGCGGCATTTCTTCCCGAACGCGCTGGCATTTTGCATTTACGCCCAGACGATGTACGATTTGGGTCTCGACCTTGATCAGGCGATCGACGACTACCTAAGCCATGCCTACGGCGATGCGAAGGAGATCGTGAAGCAGTTCTTTACGGATCTTTCGAAACTCCTTCCGCAGGCCGTTCTTGATACGGCGCACAGCCTTCCGGTCGACGTGCATCAGTTCCGGGTTCCGGAGATGATCCCGCTTTTCGAAGAAGCGATCCGGCGCTCAGACCGGTTCGACGAGGACATGAAGCCCTTCCGCAACATGCCTTACCGGGTGCAGACGGTCGCCGTCCGGCTCTTAAGCCACTACACCGAATACCTCCGCGGTTTCCTCCACGCCCTGATCATCAAGGCGAACGGCGATGACGAAGGCGCGAAGCAGGATTTCCTAGCGTTCTCCCGGCGCTTCGGCACCCGCGAACGCGACATCGAGCCCTATTATGATCACTGCCTTACCGTCTTAGCGCTGAATGTGATCTTCAACAGCAAGGCAGAGCAGGAAATGTAACAGATCCAACCATATAAATTCGTGAAAAGGGGAGCGAATGATGTCGGAAACAGAAGTCAAGATCAAAAGAAAATGGGGAGACCGGCGGGACGGCCGGCGGATCAAGGCACCGGGGCTTCAGACGATCATGTGTTATCTGATGCCGAAGCGGACAGACTGCGAGGTCTACTTAAGCGACCAGTTTGACGCGACCGAACTGCTGAAGTACCTTGAAAAGAAAAATGCGGAACACCCGGAGTACAAGACGACGGTCTTCCACGCGGCAGTGACTGCGATGGCGCGGATGGTCAAGGAGCGGCCGCTGATGAACCGCTTCATTCAGGGCTACCGGATGTACGAGCGCAATGAGATCTCGATCAGCTTCGTCGTGAAGCGCCGCTTCACCGACGGCGCGGAAGAGTCGCTGATGGTCCTGATTCCAAAGGAAGAGGATACCCTCGATTCGATCAGTAAAAAGATCGCCGGGGACGTTAAGGAAACCCGGAAAAGCGAGCATTCGACCGGCGGCATCGACGAAATGCTCGACAAGTTCGCGGCGTTACCGCGGTTTATTCTGATTCCGGCCATGCGGTTCATCCGGTTCCTGGATTTCTGGGGAAAGACGCCGAAATCGATGATGGACGGCAATACGAATTACACGACGATCCTGACGAGCAACCTCGGCAGCATCAAGGCGCCTTCTGTCTATCATCACCTCAACAATTACGGCACCAACAGCATCATGATCACGATCGGGACGCTCCACAAGGCGGAGGTCCTGCAGGAAGACGGCACGACGGCGGTCCGGGACGTCCTGGACTTCGGCGCGACGTTAGACGAGCGGATCGCGGACGGATTTTACTTTGCGAGAAGCTTAAAACTGATCAAGCACATCTTTCAGCATCCGGAGCTTCTGGATAAACCGCTCGGAGAAGAGAGCGGGTATCTGTACGAGTAAACGGGAACGGCGGGGCCCGGAGCGGGCCTCGCTTTTATTTACGCTTTTTCCGCGCAATCAGGCGGACGAGGCGGAAGAGAAGGTCGTGCAGGATCGGCGTGATGAGGAGGACAAAAAAGGCCATGGACGCGAGGATGCCCCAAAGCGCCCAGGACAGCGCTTCTCCAAAGGAGGCGGGCGCTGCGTCATCCAGGATGCGGATCAGCAGAAGAAGGAATGTGTACGAAAGCGCGGCCGCAGTGACGACGAGGCCGAGAAAGAAAAGGATACGGAAAAACACCTTCATCCGGTCCGCGGCCGCATTGATCTTTTTTGTAAGCGGAATCAGCGCGAGCGCGGTCAGAAAACTGAACGCCGACAAAACGAGGCCGACGAAAAAGAACCCCAGATCGTTCTCGACGAGGCAGAAGACCGCCCAGGAGAGAAGCGACGCTGCGGCAAGGATTCCCGCGGATAAAAGGTACTTCTTGAAATCGCTCATAGCCGTTCCTTTCTGCCTTATTATAGCATAGGTGACGCGCAGATACAAACCGGTGAGTGTTGGAAAATGCGGTTCACAAAAAATACACGCACGAACAGCAGATTCTATGGTATGATAAAAAACTGAAAGAATCTGCCGAAGCATCCTTGAGGAATACAGCGTTGCTGAAACTGAACGACATCTGCAAAGAGTATAAAACGGGCGACCTGATCCAGAAAGCACTGGATCACGTCAGCCTGTCTTTCCGGGACAATGAATTCGTCGCGATCCTCGGCCCGTCCGGGTCCGGCAAGACGACGCTGTTAAACATTGTCGGCGGTCTCGATCATTATGATACCGGCGACCTCATCATCAACGGTGTTTCCACGAAAAAGTACAGGGACCGCGATTGGGATTCCTACAGGAACCGCAGCATCGGGTTCGTCTTCCAGAGTTATAACCTGATCCCGCATCAGAACATTCTGTCAAACGTTGAGCTCGCCCTGACGATCAGCGGCGTACCGGTCCGGGAACGGAAGAAACGCGCGATCGAAGCGCTCGAAAAGGTCGGGCTCGGCGATCAGCTCCACAAAAAGCCGAATCAGCTGTCCGGCGGGCAGATGCAGCGGGTCGCGATTGCGCGGGCGCTCGTCAACAACCCGTCGATCCTGCTTGCCGATGAACCGACGGGCGCATTGGATTCCGAGACGAGCATCCAGGTCATGGAACTCTTAAAGGAAGTCGCGAAAGACCGTCTCGTCGTCATGGTCACGCACAATCCGGACCTCGCTTATCAGTATGCGACGAGGATCGTGAAGCTGAAGGACGGCCGGATCACGGACGATTCCGATCCTTTTGAGATTGAAGAGGACAAGCCGCCGGTGCATAAGAACCTCGGCAAGGCGGTCATGCATTTCTTTACCGCGCTGGGCTTAAGCTTCAACAACCTGAAGAGCAAGCTGTCGAGGACCGTGCTCGTCGCCTTCGCGGGGTCGATCGGCATCACCGGCATCGCATTGATCCTATCGCTTTCCAACGGCGTCAACGAATACATTGCCGGCATCGAAGAGCAGGCGATCACCGAATACCCGCTGACGATCACGAGCTCCTCGTTCAACATGAACGCGCTCCTTGCCGCGCCGGGCAGCAATGAGGCCGAGGGAGAGGTCATTGAGCGAAAGACCTTGTCCGACCTTTTCTCGAAAGTGGAAAACAACGATCTGAAAAGCCTGAAGGGGTATTTCGAGGGCGAACTCGAGCCGCTGAAAAACGACGCGAGGGCGGTCGAATACAAGTATTCGATCGTGCCGCAGATCTTCAGGCTCACGACCGCGAAGGACGGAAGCCCTTCCTACCGGCAGATCAATCCGGATCAGACGCTGTCAACGCTCGGCTTTTCGGTCGATTCGTCACTGCTGAACATGACGTCGTTTTCGCTCGACGTTTTTTCTGCGATGCCCGCCGAGGACTCGCTTTACAAAGGAAAATACGACGTCAAGGCCGGACGCTGGCCGGAAAACCCGTATGAATGCGTCGTCGTGCTGTCCGATAGCGGGCGGATCTCGGACCTTGCGCTGTACGCGCTGGGATTAAAGGACTACAGCATTTTCGAAAACATCGTCAAGAATTATCTGACCGGCAAATCGACGAAGTCGGAGGAGACGCCGCTGACATTTCAGTATGACGAACTTCTGAACATCGAGTTCCGGGTCGTGAACGCTGCCGACTTTTACGTCTACGATCAGGAATATCAGGTTTATACCGACAACCGCGAGAACAGGGAGTATATGCAGAAGCTTGTCGAAAACGGCAGAATGATGAAGGTCGTGGGCGTCGTCATGCCGTCACCGACCGCGGAAGCGGCGACGCTCGGCAGCGGCATTCTCTATGAGCCCGAGCTGATCACGGAGCTCATCAAGGAAGCGTCCGGTCGTCCGGTCGTCGCGGATCAGCTTGCCTCGCGGACGGTCGACGTCGTCACCGGCCTCGAATTCGGCACGGTCAACCGCGGCACCTTTGATCTCTTGAGCCCCTTTTCCGTCGATGAGCAAGCCATTATGGACGCCTTCAAATTCGACTCGAGCGTCCTCAACCTGAATTTCTCCGGCATCGACACGTCTTTGCTCACCGCGCAGCTTTCGGCCGAATCGCTGGCGGAAATCGTCCGGAACAACATCAATTTAGATCCGATCGACGATTCAGAACTCCGCTCGATTTTAGAAAACATCGATTTACGGGTGACGGCAGAGAAACTCACAGGGCTTCTCACGGACGCGATGCTGGATTTTATCGCGTTTGCAAGCGAAGATCCGGAGTTCACGATCTCCGATGTCGTCACGCGGGAAGCCTGGGAAGAGGAGATTGATCAGTGGTCCGGCACGGAGAACGCGGCGGCGTTGATCGATGCCTTCGCGGAGGAAAACGCCGAGATCGAAAAGACGCGGGAGGACATCAACCGGGAGCTCGAGGACATTTCCGAAGAAGTCCGGAACCGGATGAACGCATTGTATCAGGCGGTCGTGCGGACGATCGCAGAGAGGATCGGGGCGGTGCTCCGTCAGCAGATGGCGAACGCGATCACGCAGGTGATGAAGGATCTTCCAAAGGCGATCTCCGTCGACGGCGAGGCGCTGATGAAGGCGATCTCCTTCAACATGACGGAGGCCGAGCTCGCGTCGCTGATGAATTCGATGATGTCGGGCTCGATCACGACGCAGGAAGGGAACTTAAAGAAGATGGGCTACGTCGACATGGAGATGCCGAGCTCGATCTACCTCTACGCCTACGACTTTAAGACCAAGGACAACATCAAGGCCACCCTGAACAAATACAACCGGATCATGGTGAATACGGACCAGAGCGAGAAGGTCATCACCTACACCGACATCGTCGGAACGCTGATGAGCTCCGTCGAGACGATCATCAACGTCATCAGCTACGTGCTGATCGCCTTCGTCGCGATCTCGCTCATCGTTTCGTCGATCATGATCGCCGTCATCACCTTCATCAGCGTGCTCGAGCGCCGGAAGGAGATCGGCATTTTGCGCGCCCTGGGCGCTTCCAAAAACAACGTCGCGCAGGTCTTCAACGCGGAGACCGTGATCATCGGGCTTCTGTCCGGCATTTTCGGCGTCGGCTTCTCTCTGATCGACATCCTAATCATCAACGCGATCCTCGCGCGCTTCGTGACGGAGGTCTACATCCGGGCGCTTCTTACAGTGCCGCAGATCATCGTTCTGATCGCGATCAGCGTGCTTTTATCGGTGATCAGCGGTCTGATCCCGTCCAGCAAGGCGGCAAAGCAGGATCCGGTGCTTGCGCTTCGGTCAGAATGACGGTATATTAAAGATAACTCGATCACAGGCAAGGGGGCAATTCATGGCAACGGTTCGATTTCCCTACGGCAGAATGCAGCTCGCGGGCGAATTCCCGGACGACCGGTTTCAGGGCGTCCTGACTTCGTCGCTCGAATCATACGTGCCGGAAGATACGGAAGCAAACCTCGTCCGGAAGGCGCTCGCGTCTCCGGTCGGTTCTCCCCGGCTTTCCGAGCTGTCCAGGGGCAAGCAGAAGATCGTCGTCATTTCTTCCGATCATACGCGGCCGGTCCCGTCGAAGATCATCATGCCGGAGATCCTGAAGGAGATCCGGCGCGGCACTCCGGACGCGGAAATCACGATCCTCATCGCGACCGGGTGCCACCGCGGCACGACCGGCGCGGAACTCGAGGAAAAATTCGGATCCGAGATCTATCAAAATGAAAAGATCTACGTCCACGACTGCGAGGACGCTTCGATGCTCGCGGACATCGGAAAGCTCCCGTCCGGCGGGCGGCTCGTGATCAACAGGATCGCGGCGGAAGCGGATCTTCTGATCGGCGAAGGCTTCATTGAGCCTCATTTCTTCGCGGGCTTTTCCGGCGGGCGGAAGAGCGTGCTCCCGGGCGTCGCGTCCCGGCCGACCGTCATGTACAACCACAATGCCGGATTCATCGCGAGTCCGTATGCCAGAACCGGCAGCATCGATCAAAACCCGATCCACATCGACATGCTCTCTGCCGCGAAGCAGGCACATTTACAGTTCATCTGCAACGTCGTGATCAACTCGGAAAAGAAGATCATCCATGCGGTCGCCGGTGGTCTCGAAGAAGCGCACCTCGAGGGGCGTACGTTCCTCAGCCGCTTCTGCAAGGTGAAAGCGGTCCCGTCCGACATCGTCGTGACGACGAACGGCGGGTATCCGCTCGATCAGAACGTGTATCAGGCCGTCAAGGGCATGACCGCGGCCGAGGCAACGGTCCGGGAAGGCGGCGTGATCATCATGCTTGCCGCGAGCTCGGACGGCCACGGCGGCGAGAGTTTTTACCGGACCTTCCGCGACGAAAAGGACCTGAATTACATAAATATATATGTGAAGAACGAGCT